>CAWVLE010000300.1:0-5505 GCA_963929805.1 uncultured Eubacteriales bacterium
GTGGACAAAGTGCTGGTGGCGCTTTTTTGCGCGGGCTCCTTCCTGCGCCCCGAGGGCGACGCGCTCAGCCCGGGCGAGGCGCTGTGGAACCAACTGCCCCTGGAAGACGTGTTTGGAGAACTGTTTGGCGAAATGAGCATATTCATTTGGCCGTTCATGGGCGAAACGCCCGTGCAGCGCGTGGCGGTGGTGGAAAGCCGGGCGGGCATGGCCGAACTTATGGAGTACGCGCACGAGTATCTGCTGGATGCGGCGGCTTTTCCGGTCAGCTGCGCCTGCCTCATGCAGGAAATCGCCTTTGAAAAGACCGGCCAGGCGCTTAAGGCGCTGGAGAGCGCGCTGGACGAGCGCATGGTCATTGGCCGCAGCCTGTTTGTGCCGGTAACGGATCTTACGCCCGCCGCCCATCCGCGCTCGCGCGCGCTGAGCACGCTGGAGGAGGATCTGACGGCGGCGCTGGCAAGCGGCGTATGGGAGGAAGCCAACCGGCGGCTTAACCAGGCTTTTGCGCTTATGCGGCGCGAGGGGACGCGCGCGCGGGAGGTGCTGGACTTCTTTGGCGGCGTGATGCGGCGCGTAGGCGCGGGCGCGCAGGACGCGGCCGGTTTTGCCGCGCTGGAAAAGGCCGTGCTGGAAATGGTGTGCTGCGCGGGCGATCTGGACGCCTTGCGGGCTGGGCTTATCCAGCTGCTGTGCGAGGCGTTTGCGCGCGACGGCGCGCGGACGCAGGCCGCGCCGCGCCAGGGCCTGGCCGAGGAAATCGCGCAATACCTTCGGGAAAATTACGCGGGGCATATTACCGCGCAGACCCTGGCCGACCAGTTTGGCTATGTGCCCGGATACATATCCATGTTGTTCCGGCGCGCGATGGGCGTATCCCCGTCCGAATACCTTACCGCGCTTCGGGTGGAGCAGGCCAAGCAGATCATGAAGCGAGAGCCGGGCATGATGATTAAAGAGGTGGCGGAGCGGGTGGGCTTTAAAAACCAGTATCATTTTTCCAAGACCTTTAAAAAATACACAGGGCTGTGGCCGACCGGCTACAGGGGAGGGGATGAGCAGACGTGAAACCGCGCCGCCGGATGCGATTGCTTCCTATATTATTATTGGGGATTTTGCTGGCGCTGCCCTTGCGCGCCATGGCGGACGCAAATTCCCGGCAGCCGCTGTACGCGCTGGTGGTAAAGGATCAATCCAACCCCTATATGATACGCATGTACGAGGGCTTTGCCGAGGCCTGCGCGCTGCTGGACGCGCGCTGCGTGATGGCCGGGCCCGATTCGCTCGACCCGGACGGCCAATCGCAGGCCGACGCGGTCTGGGATCTGATCGGCCAGGGCGTGGCCGGCATCGCCGTGGCGGCCAATGACGAGGCTACGCTGAGCGCCCCGCTTGGCGAGGCAAAGCAGGCCGGCATCAGCGTGGTGTCGGTCGATTCCGCGGTGGACCCGCAAAGCCGCCAGCTGCACGTGCAGCAGGCCGATCCTGAGATGATCGGGCGGGTGCTTTTGCAGGCCAGCCGCGCGATGACCGGCGGGCAGGGCCAGGTGGCCATACTCTCCACCACGCAAAACGCGCCCAATCAGGCTACATGGCTGGAATACCTGATGCTGGAGTACGAACAAAACCCGCAGGCGTACGCGCAGATGGAACTGGTGGAGGTGGCCTACGGGCTGGACGAACCCGCCCGCTCGGCCGTGGAGACGCGCCGGCTGCTCGAAAAATACCCGGATTTGAAAATATTGATCGCGCCTACCGTGGTGGGCATGCGCGCGGCCGCGGAGGTCATCGAACAAACCGGATCGGACGTATTGCTAACCGGGCTGGGCCTGCCCTCGGAAATGGAAGAATATATCCTTTCAGGCGTGTGCCCGTGGATGTATCTGTGGAACCCCGTGGACGCGGGCTATCTTTCCGCCTGCACGCTTAACGCGCTGCGCTCGGGCGCGCTGACCGGCCAGGCGGGCGAAGTATTTGAGGCCGGCCGCATCGGCGAAAAGCTGGTTACCCAGGCCGCCGACGGCGGCAGCGAGGTAGTGCTGGGCAATCCATATAAATTTGACGCGGACAATATCCTGTTGTGGAAAAGCGCGTTTTGACTTCGCAAGCGGAAAGAATGGTTAAAAGTTTGAAAAACCGCGTTTTTTATGCAAAAATTAACACGCATGCGAAAAAATAACTTGCTAAAGCGGGCACAATCTTATATAATCAATGTGTTGCGCTGTGATTGCGCAGCGACGCGGATGCCGGTCCGCGTGGACGCCGGCCAATGTGCTGGGCGGACGAACAGGGATGAACCGGAAGGTTGCGGGCGCAGCCCGGGAATTTTCGGGGACCAGTCCGACAATCGGGCGACGGGGCTCATGCGCGCCGTCGTATATAATAATACAGGACACGCCCGGCAGCGTGTGCATGAGACCAATAAGGAGGAAATCCAATGGCAAGCCAGAAAATCCGCATCAAGCTGAAGGCTTACGAGCATGGCATCATCGATCAGTCGGCCGCGCGCATCGTGGAGACCGCCAAACGCAACGGCAGCCGCGTTTCGGGCCCTATCCCGCTGCCCACCGAGAAGGAGATCGTCACCATCCTGCGTTCTCCCCACAAGCACAAGGATTCGCGCGAGCAGTTTGAAATGCGCACCCACAAGCGCCTGATCGATATCCTCAGCCCCACCCCCCGCACGGTAGACGCGCTGACCAAGCTGGATCTGCCGGCCGGCGTGGAAATCGAGATCAAGCTGTAACGGGCTGAGCTGCTTTTAGATAATCTAGGAGGTGCAATACATAGATGGAAAAGGCAATTCTCGGTAAGAAGATTGGCATGACTCAGATCTTCCTTTCGGATGGTCGCCTTATGCCGGTCACCGTCGTTGAGGCCGGTCCCTGCCCGGTGGTGCAGGTTAAGACGGTCGGCACAGACGGGTACGAAGCGGTTCAGGTCGGTTTCGGTGAGCTCGCTGAGCAGCGCGCGAAGAAACTGAAGAACAAACCCGAGCTAGGCCACTTCAAGAAGGCGGGCGTAAACGCCACCCGCCATTTGCGCGAGTTCCGGCTGAGCAATGTTTCCGCCTACAAGGTGGGCGACGTGCTCAAATGCGACCAGTTCGCCGAGGGCGACCATGTGGACGTGACGGGCATCAGCAAGGGCCACGGCTACAGCGGCGTCATTCAGCGCTGGAACCAGCACACCGGCCCGATGGCCCACGGCTCCAAGTACCACAGGGGCGTAGGTTCCATGGGCGCCAACTCCGATCCTTCGCGCGTGTTTAAGAACAAACACATGCCCGGCCAGTATGGCTGTGAGCGCGTCACCATCCAGAATCTGGAAGTGATCCGCGTGGACGCCGAACGCAACCTGCTCATGATCAAGGGCGCCGTGCCCGGTGCGAAGGGCGCTCTGCTCATCGTCCGCGATTCGGTCAAGGCCTGATAACGCTTTCTGGAAGGAGGACGAAAAACAATGCCTAAAGTAGCAATGTACAATATGCAAGGCGCCCCGGTCGGCGAAATCGAGCTGAGCGAGGATACTTTCGGCGCCGAGATACATCAAAGCGCGCTGCACACCGTAGTGCGCGCCCAGCTAAACGCCAAACGGCAGGGCACTCAGTCGGCCCTCACCCGTACCGAGGTCCGCGGCGGCGGCCGCAAGATTTACCGCCAAAAGGGCACCGGCAACGCGCGTCATCATTCGCGCCGCGCGCCTCAGTTCACCCACGGCGGCGTGGTGTTCGCGCCCAAGCCGCGCGATTACAGCTTCTGCGTGCCGCGCAAGGTTCGCCGTCTGGCGATGAAGAGCGCGCTGAGCAGCAAGGTGACCGACGGCGACATGATCGTGCTGGACAAGCTGCAGCTTGAAAACGCCAAGACCCGCGAAATCGCCAAGATGCTCAAGGCGCTGGGCGCCACGCGCAAAGCGCTTATCCTGACCGCCGGCAACGACGAAATGGTCGTGCGCGCCTCGGCCAACATCCCGGGCGTGAAGGTGGCCTTTATCAGCCAGGACAGCGCCACGCTCAACGTGCTCGATCTGCTGGCTCACGACAAATTTATTGCGACCGAACAGGCCGTTAGACTGTGCGAGGAGGTGTACGAATAATGAAGAGCCCTTATGACATCATCCTTCGCCCGGTGCTTACCGAAAAGAGCTACGACGGCATGGCCGATAAAAAGTACGTCTTTGAGGTGGCGCTAAACGCCGGCAAGACCGAAATCAAGATGGCGGTCGAGCAGATTTTCGGCGTAAAGGTTAAATCCGTAAACACCCTGCGCACCGAGGGCAAGCTCAAGCGCCAGGGCCGCACCCAGGGACGCCGTCCCGAGAAGAAGAAAGCCTATGTCACGTTGACCGAGGCCTCCAAGGGCATTGAGTTCTTCGAAGGCATGGCGCAATAAGAGGAGGGGAAAGCAAGTATGGCCATCCGAGTGTACAAGCCGACCTCGCCCGCGCGGCGTTTCATGTCGGTTCTTTCGTTTGATGAGCTTACCAAAAAGGCGCCCGAGCGCAGCCTGACCACCGACCTTCGCCACAAGGCGGGCCGGAATAACACGGGCAAGATCACCGTTCGCCATCAGGGCGGGGGCGCGCGCCGGAAATACCGCATTATCGACTTTAAGCGCACCAAGGACGGCATTCCCGCCAAGGTCACCGCGATCGAATACGATCCCAACCGCACCTGCTTTATCGCCCTGGTATGCTACGCCGACGGCGAAAAGCGCTACATCCTCGCTCCGCTGGGCCTGAAGGTGGGCGACACCGTGATGAGCGGCCCCGAGGCCGACATCAAGCCGGGCAACTGCCTGCCTATCGCCAACATCCCGCTGGGCACGCTGATCCACAATGTGGAGATCAAGACCGGCCGCGGCGGCCAGATGGTCCGCTCCGCCGGCACGGCCGCGCAGCTGATGGCCAAGGAAGGCGCCTACGCGCAGATCCGTCTGCCCTCGGGCGAGGTTCG
Organism: uncultured Eubacteriales bacterium; assembly: GCA_963929805.1. GTDB lineage: Bacteria > Bacillota > Clostridia > Christensenellales > Aristaeellaceae > CAWVLE01. Next base: position 4,958 of record CAWVLE010000300.1, read on the forward strand.
CAAAGTGGCCATGACCGCCCGCGCGACCATCGGCCAGGTTGGCAACACCGACCACGAAAACGTGCGCATCGGTAAAGCCGGCCGCCAGCGCCACCTGGGCGTGCGTCCCACCGTGCGCGGCGTCGTCATGAACCCCTGCGACCATCCGCACGGCGGCGGCGAAGGCCGTTCCCCGGTCGGCATGCCTGCTCCGATGTCCCCGTGGGGCAAGAAGACGCAAGGCGTCAAGACCCGCAAGCATCGCAAGTATTCCGATAAGATGATCGTCAAGAAGGCCGGCAAGTAAGTAAGCCGTGGGCCAAAGGAGGTTGCTTATATCCAATGAGCAGATCTGTTAAGAAGGGACCTTTCATTCAGCCCGTGCTGCTTTCACGCGTACAGGCCATGAATGCCAGCGGCGAGAAAAAGGTCATTAAGACCTGGTCGCGCGCTTCCACCATTTTCCCGGACTTTGTGGGCCACACCGTCGCGGTACACGACGGCCGCAAGCACGTTCCGGTATATATCACTGAGGACATGGTCGGACACAAGTTCGGCGAGTTCGCCCC
>CAWVLE010000301.1:0-12933 GCA_963929805.1 uncultured Eubacteriales bacterium
GCCATGTATCCATACTCATCGCCCCGGCCGCGGTTCAGGGCGACGCGGCGGCCGGCGAAATCGCCCGCGCGCTGGACGCGCTAAACGCGGACGGCACGGCGGACGTCATATTGTGCGGACGGGGCGGCGGCTCTATCGAGGAACTGTGGGCCTTTAACGAGGAAATCGTGGCGCGCGCCATCGCCCGCTCGCGCATCCCGGTCGTTTCCTGCGTGGGGCACGAAACCGATTTTACCATAGCCGATTTTGTGGCCGACGTGCGCGCGGCTACCCCCTCCATGGCGGCGGAGCTGGCGGTGCCATCGCTGGACGAGTTAACGGGCGTGCTGCGTTCGCTCGAGCGGGCCATGTATCGCGCGCAGGCCGGACGCGCGGCCCTGGCGCGCGCGCGGTTGGACCGGCTGGAAGGATCGAGCGTGCTGCGCGATCCGGCGCGCTTGCTAACGCCTGCGCGGGTCCGCCTCGACGAACTGGCCGGGCGGCTTGCGCGCGCGATGGACGCGCGTCTGGATCGGGAACGCACGCGCCTTACGCTGAGCGCGCGCGCGATGGACGCGCTCAACCCGGGCGCCGTGCTGGAGCGCGGTTACGCGTTGGCGACGCGCGGCGCGCGCCTGATAACGGATGCCGGACAGCTTTCGCCCGGCGAGGAAATTACGCTTATTATGCGCGCGGGCCGCGTGCGCGCGCGCGTGGAATCGATTGAATTGGAGGCGCCATATGCAGCGGGACGAGCAGACAAGCCTGTTTGACGAAGATGCGTCCGGCGCGAGCCCGGCGCAGGAAGAGGGTTTCGAGGCGGGCGTAAAGCGGCTGGAAAAGCTGGTCGAGGCGTTGGAGGAGGGAAAGATGCCGCTGGAGGAATCCTTTCACGCCTATGAGGAGGGCGCGCGGCTGCTTAAGCGGCTTAAGCGGCAGCTTACATCGTATGAATCGCGCGTGCGCGTGCTGACGCCCTCGGGGGAAACCGAAGATTTTGAGCCTGAGGAGGATGAGTGATGCGCACGCTTAAGGATTACGCTTCGCGCGTAGAGGCCGAGCTGGAAAGGTTGCTGCCCCAGACGCGGGGGGAGATAAGCGGCGAAATCCCGCCGCTGCTTTGCCGCGCCATGCGCTACAGCCTGCTTTCGGGCGGAAAGCGGCTGCGCCCGGCCATGTTGCTGGCCGCGGTAGATATGCTACACGGCGACGCGCGGCAGGCGCTTACCATGGCCGCCTGCGTGGAAATGATCCACACCTATTCGCTCATTCACGACGATTTGCCCGGCATGGACGGCGACGTGCTCAGGCGCGGCCGCCCTACCAATCACGTGGTGTTTGGCGTTGGCCAGGCCATTTTGGCGGGCGACGCGCTGCTGAATTACGCCTTTGAGGCCATGCTGCAAAACGCGCTGAACTATCCGGATAACGCCCTGGCGCACCTGCGCGCCATAGCGGAAATCGCCCGGGGCGCGGGCGTGCGCGGCATGATCGCCGGCCAGTGCCTGGATCTTGAACTGGAAAAATCGGGCGGCGGCGAGGCCGAGCTTGAAAATATACAACTGGGAAAGACCTGCGCGATGTTTATCTATCCGTTGCGCGCGGCGGGCCGGCTGTGCGGCGCGGATCAGGCGGCGCTTGACGCGCTGGGCCGGTTTGGCCGCGCGTTTGGCCGCCTGTTCCAGACGGTGGACGACCTGCTGGACGTGGAGGGCGACGAGGCGCAACTGGGCAAGAGTGTGGGCAAGGACAGCCAAAGCGGCAAACTGACCGCGGTCAGCGTGTATTCGCTGGAAGGCGCGCGCCTAAAGGCGCGCACGTTTTACGAGGAGGCCGCCGCCGCGCTGTCGGAATTTGGCGAACGGGCCGTCTTTTTCCGCGAGTTACTAAAGACGCAGCTGGACAGACAGGCGTAACGCGCGCTTTTGCGGGCGCGGCCGCGAGGGCGCGCTCCGGCGCGGCGCATGAGAAAATCCAAAAGAGGAAGGGCTCACATGCGGTTTTTTCAGGAAATAATTCAAAACCGGGTGCTGCTGGTGGCGGTGCTTAGCTGGTTTTCCGCGCAGGCGCTCAAGGTGGTATTTTACTATATCATAGAGCGTAAGTGGAATTTTGGGCGGTTTTGGGGGCTGGGCGGCATGCCCAGTTCGCATTCGTCCGTGGTGTGCGGCCTGGCTGCCTCTATCGGGATTACCTCGGGCTTTTACAGCGCGGAGTTTGCCATTAGCCTGGTGCTCGCGGCGGTGGTGATGACCGACGCGGCGGGCGTAAGGCGCGCGGCGGGCAAGCAGGCGGCCGTAATCAACAAAATTGTGCAGGATATGATCGCCAACGGAAGCTGGCTAAGCCATGAATCGCTAAAGGAGCTTTTGGGTCATTCTCCCTTTGAGGTATTGGTCGGCGCGCTTTTGGGGATATTGATCGGACTGATTGTAACATAGAAGGTAGAGCATGAGCATACTTGAAGGCATAAATTCTCCCGAGCAGCTAAAGGGTATGCCGCTTGAGGAGTTAAAAAAGCTGTGCGCGGAAATACGCGCCGCGCTCATCGAGACGGTGGCCCACAACGGCGGGCATCTGTCCTCCAACCTGGGCGCGGTGGAACTGACCGTGGCGCTGCATACGGTTTTTGAGGCGCCCCAGGATAAGATCGTGTTCGACGTGGGGCACCAGGCGTACGTACACAAGATGCTTACCGGCCGTTACGCCCAGTTTGGTTCCCTGCGCAAGTCGGGCGGGGTAAGCGGCTTCCCCCGCATGGGCGAAAGCCGGTACGACGCCTTTTCGGTGGGCCACGCCTCTACGGCGATATCGGCGGCGCTGGGCATGGCGCGCGCGCGCGATTTAATGGGCGGCAAAAACAGCGTAGTAGCGGTGGTGGGCGACGGCGCGCTTACCGGCGGCATGTGCTACGAGGCGCTCAACGACGCGGGCCAGTCGCGCACGCGGCTGATCGTGATTTTAAACGACAACGAGATGTCCATCTCGCGCAACGTGGGCGCGCTGTCGGGCTATCTTACCGGCCTGCGCCAGTCCAGCCCGTACAAGCAATTTAAAAGAGGCGTGCGCGGCGGGCTGAACCGAATGCCCCTGTTTGGCGACCGGCTGTTTCACGTGGCTGAAAAGCTGCGCGACAGCGTTCGCTCCCTGTTCCTGGACGGCCAGTTTTTTGAGGCGCTCGGCTTTGAATATCAAGGCCCGATCGACGGGCACGATTTAAAACGGCTGATGCAGGTGCTCTCCCGCGCGCGCGCAGCCGACCGGCCGGTGCTTATCCACGTAGTAACGCAAAAGGGCAAGGGCTATGTATACGCTGAGCACCACCCGGATTCCTTTCACGGCGTGGCGCCTTTTTATGTGGATACCGGAAACCGGATCGGAAAGAGCGAATTGTCCAACGGCTCGATCATGGCCTCGGAACTGTGCGCCATGGCGCAAAACGATGTGCGCGTCTGCGCCATTACCGCGGCGATGCCCACGGGCACCTCGCTTAGCATGTTTAAAGAGCGGTTTCCCGACCGCTTCTTTGACGTGGGCATTGCCGAGGAGCACGCCATAACCATGGCGGCCGGCATGGCTGCGGCGGGATTGCGGCCCTATGTGGCCATTTATTCCAGCTTTGCCCAGCGCGCCTACGACCAACTGATGACCGACGTGTGCCTGGAATCGCTGCCGGTTGTGCTGCTGCTGGACAGGGCCGGGCTGGTGGGGCCGGACGGGGCCACCCATCAGGGGGTATTCGATTTAAGCTATCTGCGCGCGATGCCCAACATGGTGGTGGGCGCGCCGCGCGACGTGCGCGATTTAAGGCGCTTTATGCGCCTTTCCAGGACGCTTAACGGGCCCATCGCCATACGCTACGCGCGCGATACGGAGGATATGGGCCCGCACATGCAGGAGCTGGCGCCGCTGAAGGTGGGCGAGTGGGAAAGGCTGACCTCGGGCGCGGACGTAACCTTTCTCGCGGCCGGGCGCATGGTGGAAACCGCGCTGAACGCCTCCATAGAGCTGGAGGGTAAGGGCGTGCACGCGGGCGTGATCGACGCGCGCTTTATTAAGCCCATGGACGAAAAGCTGCTGCGCGAGGCCGGGGAACAGGGCGCGCTCGTGGTTACGTTGGAAGAAAACAGCCTGCTGGGCGGGCTGGGCTCGGGCGTGTTGGAGGCCTTTTCGCAGATGGGCCTGCGCGTAAACACGCTTACGCTGGGCGTGCCCGACCGCTTTATCGAACAGGGCAGCGTGGCCGAACAGCTGGAATGGGTGGGACTTACGCCCCACGCCGTGGCGCGCCGCGTGCTTGCGGCGCTGGGAAAATAAATAAACGTACGCGGCCGGCCCCCCCGGACGCGGGCCGGAAAGGAGAATGCCCCTTGGCGGTTGAACGGGTAGATCAGGCGCTGCTCGCGCGCGGGCTGGCCGACTCGATCGATCAGGCGCGCATACTGGTCATGGAGGGACGGGTCTACCTGGGCGCGGATAAAGTGAGCAAGCCTTCCGACAAGGCCCGGCCCGGATTGCCGCTGAGCGTGCGCGGCGCAAAGCAGGCGTACGTCAGCCGCGGCGGCCACAAATTGAAAAAAGCGCTGGACGTGTTTGGCATATCCGCCCAGGGCGCGGTATGCATCGACGTGGGCGCTTCCACCGGCGGCTTTACCGACGTGCTGTTGCGCGCGGGCGCGCGGCGGGTATACGCGGTGGACGTGGGCTATGGCCAGCTGGACTACCGCCTGCGCAGCGACGGGCGCGTATGCGTCATGGAGCGCACCAACGCCCGTTTTTTGACAAAAGAGATGTTTGATCCGCTCCCCGCGCTGGGCGCGACCGACGTGTCCTTTATATCGCTCAAGGCGGTGCTGCCGGCGGCGCTTTCGGTCATGGCCCCGCAAAGCCGCTTTGTCGCGCTGATTAAGCCTCAATTTGAGGCCGCGCGCGAGGAAGTGGGCCCGCGGGGCGTGGTGCGCGACCGGGCGGTACATGAAAAGGTGATCGCCGAAATCGCGCGCTTTGTCGGCACGCTGGGCTTTTGCGCGCAGGGGTTGGATTTTTCGCCCATCACCGGCCCGGAGGGCAACATCGAGTTTTTGATGGACATCCGGCCGGCCGGTTGCGCGCGCGGCCAGGTGGATTCTGAGCGTATAACGCGTGTGCTGGACGCAGCATATGACAAATTTGTGAAATCGGTCTAATGACCTTGTATATTTATACATTGTTGAGTATCATTAAATAAGGACAAGGGTGAACAGCGATGACGTTCGGCAAGGTTGGCATCTGGTACAACGCTGACAAGAAAGGGGTTTGCCAGATCACCAGGCGCCTGATCGAGGCGTTTAAGCCGTATGGAACGAAACTGGTCATCCCGGACGAACTGGCGCAAGGGCTGGGTATTGTGCCGGAGGCTGCTTTTTCCGGGTATAGCGGGTGCGATCTGATGATCGTGCTGGGCGGCGACGGCACGCTTTTGTCGGCGCTTGATATAGCGCGGGAAATGGACATTCCGCTTCTGGGCGTAAACATGGGCCGGATCGGCTTTTTGAGCGAGATCGACCCGGAGGCGCTGGAGCGGGATATAGACAGGCTGATGCAGGGGGCGTACCGCCTGGAGCAGCGCATGCTGCTTAAGGCGTACATACCGGGTAAGGGCGTTTTTTACGCGCTTAACGAAGTGTCCATTAACCGTACCGGGGACGCGGCAGGCATACTTTCTCTGGAAATCGAGGCTGGCGGCGTATTAATCGACCGCTTCTCGGGCGACGGGCTGATCGTGGCCAGCGCCACCGGCTCCACCGCCTATTCGCTGTCGGCGGGCGGCCCGATTGTGGCGCCCGGCATGGAGTGCATGCTGCTTACGCCGGTCTGCCCGCACACGCTGCACGCCCGGCCGGTGGTCATATCGCCCGACGGGCCGGTCACGGTGCGCGTGCTGGGCGGCGACGAAAGCGCCAAGGCGCTTTTTGACGGCCGAAGCGGCGTGCCGCTGTGCGGCGAGGCCAAACATATCCTCATACGCCGCGCGTCGCGCGGGGTGAACTTTGTCCGGCTTAATGAGCGGAACTTTTTTGACCTTCTGCGCAGTAAGCTGTCTGATTGGACCCACTGACATAGCGAAGGGGAGACAGGTTATGAAATCATTGCGGCATTCCATGATTTTGGAAATCATAGAATCGCAGGATATAGAAACCCAGGAAGAACTGGCGGAAGAACTAAAGCGGCACGGTATGCGGGTGACCCAGGCTACCGTTTCGCGCGACATCAAGGAACTGCGCCTGCTCAAGGTGCTCTCCGAGGGGGGCGGCTATAAATACGCCACGGCAGAACGGGCGGAACAGAGAATAAACGACCGCCTGATCCGCATTTTTTCCGAATCGGTGCTCTCAATGGCGTCGGCTAACAACCTGATTGTAATTAAGACGCTTTCGGCCAGCGCCAACGCGGCGGCCGAGGCGATTGACAGCCTGAAATGGCCCGAGGTGCTGGGCACGCTGGCCGGGGATAACACCATACTGGTCGTGGTGCAATCCGACGACGCGGTGGAGAGCGTGCTTTCGCGCTTTAAATCAATGGCGCGCTATTGAGCGCGGAATGGGGGCGCATTAAATGCTGCTGGAGCTGACCATACGCAATATTGCGCTGATCGAGCAGCTGCGCGTGGAGTTTTCACAAGGGCTTAACGTATTAACCGGCGAAACCGGCGCGGGCAAGTCGATCGTGGTGGATTCGGTCAACCTGGCGTTGGGCGGACGCGCCTCGCGGGAGATGATGCGCACGGGCGCCGAGCGCGCAAGCGTGACGGCGCTGTTTGACGTTTCGCGCAACGCGGCGGCGCGCGCGCTGCTTAGCGAGCTCGGGATCGGCGACGAGGACGGGCTGATAAGCGTAAAGCGCGAATTGACCGCCGCCGGACGTTCGCTGTGCAGGCTGGGCGGGGAAGTGGTGCCGCTTAACCGGTTTAAGCAGTTTACCGCGCTGCTGGTGGACGTACACGGCCAGCATGAGCACCAGGCGCTGCTGAATCCCCAACGCCATGTGGACTTTATCGACGCGTACGGCGACGAGCGGCACGTGCGCCTGATGGACGAAGTGCGCGACGCGGTGGCGCGCTACCGCGCGCTGTGCCAGGAGGTGGACCGCGTTTCGCTTAACGCGGCCGAGCGCGAGCGCCGCGTGGACATGCTCAGTTTTCAGATCGACGAGATCAGCGCGATAAACCCCAAGCCCGGCGAGGACGAAAAGCTGGAACGCAAAAACCGGCTCATGGAAAACGCCCAGAAGATCGCCGACGCGGTGAGAAACGCTTACAAATTGGTATACGAGGGCGGCGGCCGCTCAATCAGCGCGCAGGACGCGCTCAAGCGCGCGCACGACGCCATGGCCTCGCTCTCGGGCCTGGACGAACGCTTCGACCGCCTGGCCGAGCGGCTGGAGGAAATGTATTACGCCGTTCAGGATGCGGGATATGAATTGCAGGATTTAAACGAGTCGCTCGATTACGACCCGGCGCAGGGCGCGCGCGTGGCCGACCGGTTGGCCGATTTAAAAAAGCTGAAGCGCAAATACGGGCCGGAGCTTTCCGACGTGCTCGCTTTTTGGGAAAAAGCCAAATTCGAGCGCGGCGAAATCGAGTCAAGCGACGAAAAACTGGCCGCGCTTATATCGCAGCGCGACCAGCAGGAGGCATGTGTTAAGACGCTGTGCGCCCAGCTGACCCAATCGCGCAAAGAGATTGCCCAGCGGTTTGAACGGGCGTTGCTTGGCCAGCTGAGCGATTTGGGCATGGGCCGCGCCCGGTTTGAGGCGCGCTTCGCGCCGCGCCAGGCGGCCGGGCAATTTACGCTAAACGGCGCGGATCAGGTGGAATTTATGATTTCGCCCAATCCGGGCGAGCCGCTCAAGCCGCTCAGCGCCATTGCCTCGGGCGGCGAGCTTTCGCGCGTAATGCTGGCGATAAAGGCGATCGAAGCCGATCGCGGCGGCGTGGACACAATGATATTTGACGAGATCGACACCGGCGTCAGCGGACGCATGGCTCAGGTGGTAGGCGAAAAAATGGCCGCCATCGCGCGCAGGCGGCAGGTGATCTGCGTAACCCATCTGCCGCAAATCGCCGCGTTGGCGATGGATCACTACGTGGTGGAAAAGACTGTGACCGGCGAACGCACGGGTTCCTCTGTCAGGCGGCTGGACCGCGAGGGCCGCGTGCGCGAACTGGCGCGGCTGGTGGGCGGCGCGGGCGGCGCGGAAAGCGGGCTTGGCTACGCGTCGGATATGTTAAACGCCGCGCAGGCGCTGTTAAGCCGGCTCAACGAACAAAGCGCCCGGTCCGGGCTTTAACGCCACGGCAAAATCCGCCGCGCGAAACGGCGCGCCGTGGGCACGGTTTCGCGCAGCGCGCAGTATTTGTCGGCCAGGCAGACGATCAGCCCCTCCACGCGGGTGGGCATATGGCGCAGGGTCAGCGGCCACATGTGGCACAGTATGATTTGGCGCTCCAGCGATGTCAGTTCAAATCGCTCCGCCGCGTTTTTAAGCGCGGTGCGCGGGTGGGTAAACCCGTGCAAGCGGCGTTCGCGGTTCGGGTCGTGCCAGTCGTAGAGATAAAAGTCGTGCAAAAGCGCGCCGCGCGCCAGCTGGCGCAGGTCTGCGCGCAGGCCAAGCCGCACGCACAGCAGGTAACTTACATAGGTCACAAGCATGGCGTGCGCAAAGGTGGAAGTATCGCCGTGCTGCACAAAATCGCGCATGCGCTGCACGTCGCCGTCGTCAAGCAAATCGCCGATATGCAGCCGCAGTTGCGCGCGTTCGGCGCTTGTCAAACGTCTCATTCCGCTTAAATTCCTTTCGCGTGAGGTTCGTTTATTGAAAACGGGAAACGGGATACCGCCATAAAAAGTATACTCCCTACGCGCGAAAAAGGCAAGCGCGGCGCAAAGGCATTGACAGCCTGCCGGTGAAAATGCTATTGTTATGTTGTGGTAACGGCGGCCTGCGGGCCGCGCGAAGGGATACGCGCATTTGGCTGGATTTTTATATTGCGCGCCGCCGCGGCGGCGCGACGAAAGGGAAGGGCTACGCGGATGGATGTGAATCATGTAATTTCGGCGATCGAGTCGGGTAAAACCGTGCTGGGAATTGAACTGGGTTCTACGCGCATCAAGGCCGTGCTGATCGACGGCGCGCATACGCCCGTCGCCTCGGGCAGCCATGATTGGGAAAATAAGCTGGAAAACGGCGTGTGGACCTACAGCATGCAGGACGTGTGGACAGGTTTGCGCGATTGCTATGCATCGCTGCGCGCCGACGTATTGAAAAAATACGGTCTGCCGCTTAAGCGCGTGGGCGCGATTGGCATCAGCGCCATGATGCACGGCTATCTGCCTTTTGACGCGCAGGGCAATCAGCTGGCCCCGTTTAGAACCTGGCGCAACACCATTACAGGGGAGGCCTCCGAGGCGCTTACCGCGCTGTTTGGCTTTAACATTCCGCAGCGCTGGAGCATCGCGCACCTTTACCAGGCCATGCTCAACCGCGAGGCGCACGTGGCCGGCATCGCGCACCTGACCACCCTGGCCGGATATGTGCACTGGAAGCTGACCGGACGGCGCGTGCTGGGCGTGGGCGAGGCGTCGGGCATGTTCCCGATAGACAGCGAAAAGGGCGATTTTGACCAGCGGATGGTGGCGCTGTTTGACGAAAAGGCGCGCGCCATGGGCTATACGTGGAACTTAAAGGACATACTGCCCCAGGTGCTTTGCGCGGGCGAGGAGGCCGGAACGCTCAGCGAAGAAGGCGCGCGCCTGCTGGACGAGAGCGGCCAGCTGGAGATGGGCGCGGTTTTGTGCCCGCCCGAGGGCGACGCGGGCACCGGCATGACCGCGACCAACAGCGTCGCGCCGCGCACAGGCAACGTATCGGCGGGCACTTCGGTATTCGCCATGGTGGTGCTGGAAAAGCAGCTTTCGCGCGTACACCCTGAAATCGATATGGTGACCACGCCCACGGGCAAGCCGGTGGCCATGGTACACTGCAACAACTGCACGTCCGATTTGAACGCCTGGGTGAGCCTCTTTGGCGAATTTGCCGGCGCGCTGGGCATGAAGGTGGACGCCAATACGCTTTACGGCACGCTGTATAACTGGGCGCTTAAGGGCGATAAGGATTGCGGCGGGCTGCTGGCCTACAATTTCTACTCGGGCGAACACATCGTGGGCTTTGAACAGGGACGCCCGCTATTGGTGCGCTCGCCGGAAAGCCGCTTCACTTTGGCCAACTTCATGCGGGTCAACCTGTATTCCGCGCTGGGCGCGCTTAAAACCGGCATGGATATACTGCTGGGCGAGGAAAAGGTAAAGATCGACCAGATCTACGGCCACGGCGGGCTGTTCAAGACGCGCGGCGTGGGCCAGAGCATACTGGCCGCGGCGATCGATACGCCGGTATCGGTAATGGAGACCGCCGGCGAGGGCGGCGCGTGGGGCGTAGCGTTGCTGGCAGCCTACCGCCTCAACCGCGCGGCGGATGAAACGCTGGAGGACTATCTGGAAAAACGGGTGTTTGCGGGCAAGCTGGGCGAATGCATGCGCCCCGACCCGACGGATGTGGCCGGCTTTAACGCCTTTATGCGGCGCTACAGCGCGGGGCTGCCCATCGAACGCGCGGCGATCGATCACTTTAATTAAACGCGTTGGCGGCGCAGCCCGTTTTGCGGCGCTTGCGCCCCAAACGGGCGCGGCCGCCCGAAAACAATACACGTTCGTGAAAAACGCGCGGGTCAATCCTCCTGCGCGTTTTTTAATTTTCGCCACAGTGTGCCGCGGCTGACGCCCAGGCGGGCCGCCGCCCGGGAATGGTTGTTATTTTCCTGCGCCAGTACCGCGCGCATGATCTGGATGTTAATTTGCTCCAACGTGCCGGATAAATCCAGCGCCCGGTCGGGCATGGGCGCGCTGTTTTCCAGTTTTTTGATTAATGGATGGATGACCTGGGATGTAATGAGCGGCGCGTCGGACAGCAGCACGGCCTCGCGAAGCACCTGTTGCAGGTCGTTAAAATTGTGCGCCCAGCAATGCGCGCGCATCAGGGACGCGGCCTCCTCGTCTACGCCGGTAATCTGCTTGCCATAGCGCAGGTTGAACTTGTTGATGTAGATGCTGCACAGGCTGAGCATATCCTCCATTCTTTCGCGCAGCGGCGGTATGGACAGCGTAAGGCTGCCCAGTTCGCCCAGCAAAAAGCGGCACAGCGCGTCCTCGTAGGGCTCCGACTGCGAATCGATCTGCCAGGCAAACAGGAGCCGGTTTCGCCTGTGCACCTGAGCCTGGCGCAGATATTCCACCAGGCGCCATTTAAATTCTTCTGGAATGGCCTGGATATTTTTAAAGTAGATGCAGTAACCCATCTGGCACAGCGGCGACTGAACGGCCTCCAGCAGCGCGTCCCAGCGCCGCGGCGTGCCGTATAGCGCGTCCAGCGTAATCAGCGCGTTGCTTTTCTCACGGGAGGCCTTGTGAATGGCGTTGGCGATAATGTCCTTTCCGGTGCCCGCCTCGCCCATGATTAAAATAGGGCTGCTGCTCTGGCTGAAGGTACGGGCCTGCTCGAGCAGCGAGCGCATATTGCTATTTTGGCTGTAGAGCGCGCTAAAGGAGGCGGCGTATTCTTCCGCCATGGCGTTTAGCGAAAGCCAGCTGTCGTCGCCAGACAGCGTAGACGACGGTTGGTTAACATAAAAGACGGCGCAGGGCTGTCCGTCCAGAGACATGGTTTTTCCATTGATAAGGTATACCTCGCCGTTGTGCTTATGGGCCAGGGACAGCGCGCCGTCTTTAAACAGATTGGGCGTTTGTTTTTTTAAATAGGCCGTCAGGTCGGGCCATTGACCGTGCAGGTCGCTTTTCCAACATTGATGGCCGCTTTCGTCAAATACCCATATCGCCTGGCCGCTCTCGGCAATCAGCGAACGAAACATGGCGCATTCGCGCTTGCGCTCGGACAGGCTTGAACACAACTTTACCGCCTGATCAAAGGCGGCCTCCACGCTTTCCGCGCCCGAGGTAATCAAAATTCCATCCAGGCCCATCTGATAGGCCAGCTTTACCGTGACGGCGTCGCCGACGATCAAATTATAACCCTGGTCACGCAATCTCCCCAGGCAAATGTTCGCCTGCTCTATGCTGTCTATGGTGAATATATCCGTCCGGTCTCGAGTCAGTTCGCAAATCAGCCGCGCGTGGTTGGTGATGGCGGCAAACCCAACGATGGCAAAACGCCCGCCGTAGCCGTGCGCCAGCTGGATTACCCGCAACATATCGTAACCGGAAATGGCGATTTCTACCACGGGAATGTGCGCGCTTTTCTCTATAAGCCGCGCGGTTCCGCCGCGCGATACGATCACGTCGAATCCCTGCTTCTGTACCTGCTCTACCAAAACCGCGCCGTCGGTTAAATCCCCAATCCTAACCGTAAGGCAGATATCGGGGCGGCCGGCCGCCACCGATTCCATAAGCTCCTTCAGCCCTTCATAAGGCGCGATGGCCAACAGGTTTACCCGCATGTCAGTTCACCTTCGTGTGTTTAAATATAATACTATTATAACAGCTGTGTTGGTTTATTACAAGCGATAATCTACAAAAAGTCAAATAAATGCACGGAATACGTATCAATTTAGCACACTATCCGCGCGCGGTTATGTTTACAATAATTATAAACTGTCCTATAATAATGAATAATTATGTGCCGATAGGGGAGGTGTCCAACATTCAACTGCTGATTATAGCGGATGATTTTACCGGCGCGCTGGATACGGGCGTCCAGTTTGCCAAAGCGGGGGTAAGCACCAGCGTGCTGCTTGAATGCGGCATGGACATGGCGCGCCCGGCGTCCGGATGCGAAGTATTGGTGGTCAACGCGGATTCCCGGCATTTAGAGGCCGGGCAGGCGCGCCTGCGCGTGGCGGATATC
>CAWVLE010000302.1:0-14577 GCA_963929805.1 uncultured Eubacteriales bacterium
TTTCCGTCCTCGCGGCGGTAGACCACGCAGGTGGCGCCGGTTTCGGCGTCGAGGAACAGGAAGAAACTATGGCTGAGCATTTCCATCTGGGCGATCGCGTCGTCGACCGTCATGGGTTTGACGGCGAAGCGCTTTACGCGCACCAGGGCGTGTTCGCCCTCTTCGGGTTCGGGCTCGGTCAGGGCCGCGTCGGCCTGCTCAAGATCAAACGCGTCAACGCGCAGCCGTTTTTCAAGCTTGGTGCGGTGACGGCGGATTTTGCGGATGATTTTGTCCTGCACCGCGTCGATGCTGGCGTACATATCGGGGCTGGTCTCCTCTACGCGCAGTATGGCGCCGTTAAGCGTTATGGTGATTTCAGCGGTATTGCGGTTGGGGCGCTCCTGTGAAAGCTTCACCTGAACATCCGTATCTTCACGCAGGTATTTATCCAGCTTGCCCACTTTTTTTTCGATCCGCGCGCGCAAGGTATCGGTAATTTCGATATTTTTTCCGCTGATTGCGATACGCATATTTACGTCCTCCTATTTTTTAATAAAGCCTACCTCATGCGCCCCAGGGGGCGCGAAACGCTCTGCCATGGGCATCGCCCTCTTTCGATATTATTTGGGGGATCCGCCTGGCGCTTCCCGGCCCATCTTTACCGGAAGCGATGTTTATATATTCTACGCCGTACGTTAACTTTCCTGCGTAATTTCAGGGAATTTTTTATGGCGTGGTTCTGAACATTTTGCCGGAAAAATTCATTTTTACGGCGCATGGCATGCGGACATGCGTCCGCCGCGTTCTATGGGCGCGTCCACAAGCCGTACTGCGCCTGGTTTTGCAACGCGCTCAGCATCAATTCGCGCGCGTTGGGTATGGTTTTACAGATGTAGTCAAGCAGGCGCTTCATTTCCTCGCGCTTGGTATCGCCGTCGGCCGGGCAGGGCGAGGGCACCACCGGCAGATCGAGCAAACGGGCCATGTGAATTATATACTTTTCGCTAAGATACACAAGCGGCCGTATCTGGGTGATTTTTTTGCGCGACAGATAGGTGACCGGATGGAAGGTATGGATGCGGCCTTCGTAAAACATGCTCAGAAGCAAAGTTTCTATGGCGTCGTCGCGGTGGTGGCCCAACGCGACCTTGTTATAGCCCATTTCTACGCACAGATCGTTAAGCGCGCCCCTGCGCATCTTGGCGCACAGCGAACAGGGGTTTTTCTCTTTACGTTCCTCAAAGATGACCTTGCCGATCTGCGTTTCGCGCACGGTGTATTCCACCTCGAGCTGGTCGCACAGCCTGCGCACGCCGCTTAAGTCAAACGGCTCCAGCCCCATGGTGAGCGTAACCGCGCCCAGGGTAAACGGCGCCGGGCAAAATTTGCGGTAAAGCGCCATGGCGTAAAGCAAAAGCAGGCTGTCCTTGCCGCCCGATACGCCGACGGCTATCCGGTCGCCCGGCTCGATCATATGAAAATCCTTATCGGCCCGCCTCAGACAGCCCAGCACCTGCTTCATAGCCCGTATCTCTCCCGGATAACAAGAATTTTCGCGTCGCGCGAGTTTATACCTTTATGCCCAGCACAGCCGTAGCGATAGAAAACAGCACCGTAAGCGAGCACGCGTCCACCAGCGTAGTGATCAGCGGGCTGGCCATGAGCGCCGGATCCAGATGCACTCGTTTGGCCAGAAGCGGAAGCGTACAGCCAATCGACTTGGCGACAATTACCGTAAGGTACAAGCTAACCGACACCACAAGCGAAACGGCCATGGTTTGATGGCTGATAAACATCAGCCGCGCAAAGTTGACCAGCGCCAGCACCGCGCCCACCAAAATTGCCACGCGGATTTCCTTCCAGAGAACGCGAAAGATATCGCCAAACTCTATTTCGCCCAGCGCCAGGCCGCGGATGGCCAGCGTGGACGACTGCGCGCCGCAGTTGCCGCCCGTGTCCATCAGCATGGGAATGCACGCGGTAAGCGCCACGCCGATCGCGCCGCTGGCGGTGAGCAGTTCCTCGTAGCTGGTAATAATCATGCCGGTAAACGTGGCCGACAGCATGAGCAGAAGCAGCCAGGGAATGCGGTTTTTAGACAGCGTAAACACGCTGGTCTTAAGGTACTCCTCGTCCGAGGGCAGCAACGCGCCCATCTTTTCAAAGTCTTCGGTGTTCTCTTCCTCAATGACGTCCACGATATCGTCAACCGTGATAATACCCACCAGGCGGTTTTCCTTATCCACCACCGGGATGGACATCAGGTCGTATTTTCTGACGGTGTCGGCCACCGTCTCCTGATCGTCGGTGGTCATGACCGAAATGACGTTCGCGTCCATCAACCGCTCGATGGGCGTGTCGTCGCCGGCGATGATCAGTTTGCGCAGCGCCACCGTCCCTTCCAGTCGGCGCTGGTCGTCGATGACGTAGATGGTATACACGGTTTCCTTGTCGATGCCCGTGCGCTTGATTTCCTCAATCGCCTGGCGCACAGTGCAACCGGCGTGCGATTCGCAGTATTCAATGGTCATGATCGAGCCGGCCGAGTTTTCCGGATAGCGCAAAAACTGGTTAATCAGGTTGCGCCGCTCCACGCCCGTGTTTTGCAGCACGCGCCTGACCACGCCGGCGGGCAGTTCCTCTAAAAAGTCCACCGCGTCATCGATAAACATTTCATCCACCAGCGCGGCTACCTCGCTGTCGCTGATCAATTCAATCAGCTTTTGGCGCTGGTCGTTATCCATATAGGCGAATACGTCCGAGCTGATGTCTTTGGGCAATATGCGAAAGACCATAAGCAGCTTTTCCGCGTCCAGATCTTTTAAATATTCCGCGATATCCACTTCATTGAGCATCATCAGCGCGCCGCGCAATTCGCCGTGGCGGCCGGATGCGAGCAGCCGGTCCAGCCGCTCCTTGATGCGATCCCAATCCATTGCCTTTATCCTCCTTTCTTTTGACGCCGCCTTCAGACCGGAGGCGTGCGTTTAGCCGAAAACGTAAAAAACCAGACCCTTGACCAAAAGCAAGCGTCCGGACGTTTGGCGGTATGAGGACAAAGGGATGTGCCCTGATGACAGGCCCGCAGCGCGCCTACACAGGGCGCGAAGCGGTTGGGCGGCTAACGCCCCGCAGGCTGGGACACAACTGCGGCCCAGCGCGGCGCGCGCGCGTTTTTACGGCAAAAGCCGACGCGGCCAGATGTCCAAGCGGCACTGACCGTTTGTAAAGCGCATAAGCAGACGCCCTTAAAGCAGGTATGGCGCCCCGGAGCCGGTACGCGATCGAGGCACACCCTCAGTCGACAAACTTCTTCCGCCGTCGTCCATTCTGGGGCACCTCCTTTAATCGCATTTGGCCGGATGCGCAAAATCCCGGCAATAATAGGATACGCTCTTTTTGCGCGCGCGTCAACCCATTTGGGAAAAATCCGCGTGTATTTTTCGTAGGCGGCGCGTTTAGAAAAACGAGAATATGCCCGCGCTCAGCAGCGTCATAAGCAGGCAGGCCACAAAATTGCCCGCCAGTATGGCCAGCGCGGCGTGACCGCGGTTCATCTCCAGCAGCGAGGCGATAACCGAGCCCATCCATATGCCGGTGCCCGGAACCGGCAGCGCCACGAACAGGAACAGCCCGATCAAGCCTTTGGCGTCCACCGACTGGGATTTGCGCATGCCGCGCGCTTCCACCCAGGCCACAAACCTGCGAAGCGGGGCGATGGGCAGCGTGTATACCCATTTGACGATCGGCCGGAACAAAAACAGCACAAACGGGACGGGCAGCGACGAGCACAAATAGGCCAGCAGGAAGGTAAACAGCACGGGCATTCCCATGGCGATACCCGTGGTTACGGCATAGCGCCCTTCAAAAAACGGCACCATGCTTAATAGGCCGGTCAAAACTACCTCCCGCACATGCTCGGAAAAGACGAACGCGTTTTGCATGAAAAATAATCCTCCTCGTAAAATCCCAATCAGCATAGCATGCGCGCGGGATTCTGTCAATCAATCCTGCAATAAATCCACATCCACGTAAGAATCGATGCGCGGCAAAGCCGGTTTATGCCGCGCGCCCTGTCGCGCCGTGTCGCGCGCGCGATAGTAAACTGATCTCCAATGAAAGCGCGCACGGCGCGCGACACCGAAAGGAGCGATGAAGATGAGCGCAAAGGAAGACAAGCAGCTTAACAGCCAGATTGAGCACGCGTTTTTTCTAAAGGCCGTGGGGGGCTGGGAAATGCGCGAAGAAAAAACCATAACCGAAGACGACGGAAAAGGCGGACAACGCGAAAAACACGAAGTGACCGTCCGCCAGGCGCCGCCCGATCTGGAGGCCATCCGTTGCTGGCTTTCCGAGCGGGCGCCCAAGCGCTGGCGCGGGGAAAACGGCGCGCGCGCCATCGGTGCGCGCGCCATACGCGTGCTGACCCGCGTACCCAGGCCGGGCGAAACGGCCGCAAAGGATTAAACCGGTTATGGCCGGGCTAATTACGCTTGACTACATCCCCACCGAGCGCCAGGCGCTGTTTCACGCCTCTACCGCCGACGAAGTGCTCTACGGCGGCGCGGCGGGCGGGGGAAAATCCAAGGCGATTGTAATGGAGGCGCTATTGCGCTTAATGCGCCATCCCGGCGCGCAGGCCTATCTGTTCCGCCGCACGCTGCGCGAACTGGACGACACACTGGTGGGCGAAGCGCTGCGCTCCATCCCGCCGCAGCTGTTTAAGTACCGCGCCACCAGCCACGACCTAACGCTGATTAACGGCAGCGTGATGCGGTTTCGCCACTGTATGAACGAGAAGGACCACCTGCTTTACCAGGGCGCGGAAATCCACTTTCTGTTTATCGACGAGCTGACCCATTTTGCGCGCGGCACCTATGAATACCTCAAAACGCGCCTGCGCGCCAACCGGGCGCTGGGCATCCATCCGGTGGTGCGGACCACGTCCAACCCCGGCGGACCGGGCCACGCCTGGGTGCGCAAGTATTTTGTGGATGCGGGCGAGCCGGGCAGCGTCATCCGGCGCGAGGTATCCTCCAGCGTGCTGGGGCGAAGCCGCATATGCACGCTGCAATACATTCCCGCGCGCGCCACCGATAACCCGCACCTGAGCGACGACTACATATTTGAGCTGGAGCAAAAGCCGCGCGCCCTGCGCGAAGCGCTGTTGCTGGGCAAGTGGGACGCGTTTGAGGGGCAGGCGTTTCCCGAATTTACCGACGACCACGCGCACCGCGACGACCGGCGGTTTACCCACGTAATCGCGCCTTTTGAGGTGCCCGACGCCTGGCCGCGTTACCGCAGCTTTGACTTTGGCTATTCGCGCCCCTTTTCGGTGGGCTGGTGGGCGGTGGATTACGACGGACGCGTGTACCGGTACCGCGAGTGGTACGGCGCGAGCGCGCACGACGCCGGCATACGCCTGTCCCCGCGCGAAATCGCCCGCAAGATTCGCGAGGTGGAGCGGGAAAACGGCGAAGAGCGCATATTCGGCGTGGCCGATCCCTCAATTTGGGACAGCAGCCGCGGCGAAAGCGTGGCCGAACAGATGGAACGCGAGGGCGTTTACTTCCGGCCCGGCGATAACGCCCGGCTATCGGGCAAGATGCAGTTGCACCAGCGGCTTAAATTTGACGAGGAGGGATACCCGTCTTTATACGTCTTCGACACCTGCCGCGCCTTTATACGCACGGTGCCTTCGCTGAGCTACGACCCCGCGCGGCCGGAGGACGTCAATTCGGCCGGAGAGGATCACGTCTACGACGAAACCCGGTATTTTCTGATGGAACGGCCGGTGCGTCCCCGGCCCGATAAGCGTTCGCGGCCGGTGTACGACCCGCTGAGCGAGTAAATCAATACGAAACCCAAGGAGGAATGAGGCTATGGAGGCGGCTTTTTCGGATACGCAGGAGGCGTTCGCCGCAAAGGCCTATGAACTGTTTGACGAATTTTACGAGGCCACGCGCCCTTACCGCGACAAATGCATGGACAACGAGCAATTCTGGCGCACCAACCACTGGCACGACAAGCGCCCGCGCGAGACGGGCGAACCGCAGCCGGTTACCCCGGTTATGTTTTCCACGCTGGAATCGGTGCTGGCCGATATCATGGATCACTATCCCGACGCGGTACTGCTGGGCGAGGAACCGCACGACGACAGTACGGCCGAATGCCTGACCCAGCTGGTGCGCTTTGTGCTTAAGCGGCGCAACTACCGCAAACTGTACCGCAACAAATGCCGCTCGGCGCTGATGAAGGGCACCAGCGTGCAGGAGGTGTACTGGGACGCCAATTTGCTGGGCGGCCTGGGCGACGTGGCGGTACGCGAATGGGATATCGTCAATTTTGTGTGGGATCCCAAATTTGAAGACATACAGCAGGGCCGCGCGGTGTTTAAGATGGGCTATTACCCGCGCGCCTGGTTCGAGGCGCGCTATCCCGAACAGGCGCCCTTTATGCGCGCCGAGCGGTACCGGCGCACGCCCGACAAGCCCTTTGTACGCGACGACAAAAACGAGGATATCCTGCTGCTCGAGTACTGGTGGCGCGAATATCTTCCGCTGGAACAGCGCTGCCGCGTGCACATGTGCAAATTGGCCGGCGGGCTGCTTTTGGAGGACAGCCGCATCGCGCGGCCCGAAGGCATGTACGCGCACGGCATGTATCCCTTTATCGTGGAGCCGCTCTATCCCCTCTCCGGCCAGCCCGTGGGCCTGGGGCTGATAGACGTGCTGAAAAATTTGCAGGTATACGCCGACCAGCTCGATCAGATCATTTTGAAAAACGCGCTGCTAAGCGGCAGGATGAAGCTGTTGGTAAACCGCGGGGCCGACCTGGACGAGGAGGCGCTGTGCGATATGGACGCGGAGCTGGTGCGCGGCGGGCGTATAGACGAAAGCGCCGTGCGCTGGATGCAGACCGCGCCGTTGGGCGGGTATCTGTTGTCCTACCAGCAATCCAAGTTGCAGGCCATTAAGGAAGAAAGCGGGCAAAACCTGTTCAACCGGGGCGAGACGGGCGGCGGCATTACCGCGGCCTCGGCCATCGTGGCCATGCAGGAGGCCGGCTCCAAACGCAGCCGCGTATTGATCGATCAGCTCTTTGACAGCTATGAACTGATGGTGCGCATGATGGTGTCGGTCATACAGGAAAATTACACCGAAGCGCGCGTGTTCCGCATACACGGCGAGGGCGACCGCCAGTTCGTGTACGGCGGCGACAACGACCCAATCGATTTTGACGTGAGTATTCAGGTAGAAAAGCAGACCCCCTACTCCAAGCTGTATCAGAATGAACTGGCGCTGCAACTGCTGGGCGCGGGCGTAATCCAGCCCAGCGACGCGCTGGAGATGATGAGCTTTGAGGGACGCGAGCGCATACTGGTGCGCGTGCTGGAGCGTGAGGAGGAGCAAAAGCGCCAGCAGCAGGCCGTGCTTTCGAGTATGGCCGCTTCGGGAAGCCAGGCCCCCGCGGCCAGTCCGGCCGCAGGTCAATAAATCATACAGGAGGAGAGTAATTTGGATCAACAGGAAACGCGTACGGTACCAGCCGGTGAAAATATCCAGCCGGCACAGGGCGCGCCCGCCCCCGCCGCATTCAGCGACGAGGAGCGCGCCAAGATCAGCGAAATGGCTTCGGCGGCCATGCAGTTCGCCCTCAACCGCCAGCGCGCCTGGGAACAGGACGCCGGAGAGGATCTATCGCTTGCGCGCGAAATACGCAAAATTTTCGCGGGCGAAGACGCGCAAACCATTTTGGAGCGCATCGCCCGGCAGCAGGAACCGCCGCGCCTGGAACAGGCGCAGGAGCAGAGCGCGGACGAGCGGCAGTTAACCCAGATCCGCGACGAGCTGTTGGCCCAAAAGCGCGCGCGGGATGAACGCGTGGCGTTTGCGCGCGATCTGGCCAGACAGGAGGCCGAAATACGGATGGAGTCGGAACAATTCGACCTGGAACAGGCGATGGCCAGTTCCCCCGCTTTCCGCGCGCTGGTGCTTTCGGGCGAGCCGGTTTCGCGCGCGCTGGACTACATAGAGCCCGAGCGGCGCGACCAGCGGGTTGAACGCGCGCTGACCGAACGCATACGCCGGCGCGGGCTGCGGCCCGAGGGTATCGGCCAGGCCAACCGCCCGAGCGTTCAGGCGGAAGACGCGCAGATGAGCGAGGAACAGTTGCGCGCCATCGACGCGCGGCTTAAGCGCGGAGAAAAAGTATACATCTGACGACCGCACAATTGTGTAAATGGAGGAAGACATTATGGCGATGAACACCAACAAAACCACGTCGGCCAGCGGCGGCAATATGCTGTCGCACACCATGCAGACCTACTATGACCGGAAGATGATTCTGGACATGAAGCCCAAGCTTGTGCATTATCAGTACGGTCAGAAGCGGCCCCTGCCGCTTAACAGCGGCAAGCAGGTTCAGTTTAGAAAATGGACCCCCTTCCCCGCCGCTACGCAGGCCCTGACCGAAGGCGTCGTGCCCGACGGCCAATCGCTGAGCATGACCCAGGTGACCCAGACCATAAGCCAGTACGGCGGCTATGTGGCAGTCAGCGACCTGCTGGACATGACCGCGCTGGACCCGGTGGTAAACGATTCGGTGGAGCTGATGGCCGATCAGGGCGCCCTGACCGTGGATACGCTCACCCGCGACGCCATGCACATGGGCACCAACGTGCTATACGCCAGCGCCGACGGCGCGCCGGCCGCCTCGCGCAGCGCGCTGACCAGCGCCCACAAACTGACCAGCACCGAATTGCGCAAGGCGGTGCGGCTGCTTAAAAAGAACAAGGCGCCGCAGTTCATGCGCGCGGGCAAGGGATATTACATAGCGATCGTGGGCCCGGATTCGGTGTACGATTTGCAAAGCGACGCCACCTGGCAGGACGTGAGCAAATATCAGGAAAGCGAGCAGATCTTCTCCGGCGAGATCGGGCGGCTGTTCGGCGTAATCGTAGTGGAAACGCCTGAGGCCAAGATTTTTTCGGGCGCGGGCGCGTCCACGGGCAGCGAGGGCGGCCAATACGACGTGGCCTCTACTTTGGTGTTTGGAAAAGACGCCTACGGCGTGATCGACCTGGAAGGCACCAACGTGCGCGCCATCATCAAAAACCGGGGCAGCGCCGGTACCGCCGACCCGCTGGACCAGATTTCCACCGTGGGCTGGAAGGTGGCGGGCTTTGCCGCCAAGATTTTGCAGGACGGATGGCTTGTGCGCATAGAGCACGGCTTTTCCGCGTAAGGAGGCGAATTTATGGGCGTTAGTACGACAGGCGGCGCCACCGCCGCGCATCGCGCGATGAGCGAGCGCCAGATCGATCAGGAGTTTGCCCGCGCGGCCGGCGCGCTGAGCAACTTTAAAAAGCGCAGGGTGCGCCTGCCGCTTACCCACGCCGGGGACGACGTGGTGGAGGTGGGCTACAACGGCACGATGTTTTTAATCCGCCGGGGCGAAAACGTGGATTTGCCGCAACCGCTTGTGGAAATACTCGAGCACGCCGCTATATTGTAGCCATATACGCGCCGCGCGGGAAAGCGAAAAGCCCCGCGCGGCGCGCAAGGGAGGGACGAATATGACGCTGATTGAGTTGATCCGCCGCGCGCTTTCCCAGGCGGGCGACCCGTTTACACTGGACGAGGCCACCTCTAACGAGGCGGTTTCCTATATAAACGAAGGGCAGGCGCTGCTATCGGGCGCGTACCTGACCGGCGAAATGACGCTTTCGCTTGAATCGCCCAGCATTTGCCTGTCCGACATCGCGGGCTACATGGGCGCCGTAGCGCTGTGGCGCGAGGACGGCGTCCAGGCCTCCTTTAAAACGGAGGGCGGACGGCTGTTTGCCGAACGCGGGCGCTATACGCTTATCTACCGCCGCGCGCCCCACCCACTGCGGGAGGACATGGACGTGAGCGAACTGCCCGAGGAATACCACGGCGCGCTGGCCGATTACGCCACCTGGCGGCTGCTGTCCAACGGCGGCAGCGCGCAACAGGCGCGCGCGCAGTTTTTCATTGTGCGTTTCCAGATGGCCCAAAGCGCGTTTGCGCGCGCAATGGAGGCGCGGCTCGGCGCGCGCCGGCTGCGGGGAAAGTACTTTTAGAAGCGGGGGCCGGAGACGTATGCGTTATCGGATTGACAAATTTACCGGCATTGACCAAAGCAAAAGCGACTACCTGCTAAGCGACAGCAGCGCGCGGCAGGCGGTTAACATGGATACGGCGTTGGGCGCGCTGAGCGTATCGGGCGGGTTTTCCCGCTATACCGATTGGACGCTGGAAGGCGGCATCGGCACGCTGGCGGCCTTTTACCGCCGGGAATCGGGCGTAACCCACAGCCGCCTTGTGGCCGTAAACGCGCTGGGCATATACGCGCTGGAGGATACGGGCTGGAGCGCGATAAGCGCGCTGCCCGGCAACGCGCAGGCCAGCACGCTCAACTATCAGATGGACGGGGAGGATATATTGCTGCTGGCCGACGGCGTGCGGCCCGTGCTTAAATGGAACGGCGAGGGCCAGATGAGCGAGCTGAGCGGCTGCGAGATGCGCTTTTCCCAGTTGGCGCTGCACTACGAACGGATATGGGGATCGGGCATCGCGGGAGAACCGGACGCGGTATACTGGTCGCGCGCCTTTGACCCGGCCGACTGGAGCGGCAACGAGGACATGCCCGAGCAGGGCGGCGGCGTGGTGCTGATCCCCACCTGGAACGGCGGGCGGGTGGTGGCGCTGCGCGCGCTGTTTAACGACGTGCTGGTGTTTAAAGACGACGACCTGTTTCGGGTGGTAGGCACGTATCCCGGAAATTATGAGGTGGTCAGGGTAAACGGCGTGACCGGGCCTGTAGCGCCGCAAAGTATTGTATCGTCCGCGGACGGATGCTATTTTTTATCGCACGACGGGCTGTGCGCCTACAACGGCGTGTCCGTAGGCAACGTGCTGACCGACCGCGCGCGCGAAGTGTTCGGCCGTGTGAATCCATCCGCCGCCGCCGGCGCGGCGGCCGCCATCCACAAAGACCGGCTATACCTGGCCCTGCCGTTGGACGGCGCCAGCTTCAACAACGCCGTGCTCGAGGTGGATCTGACGCGCGGCGCATGCCTTTTGCGGGAAAACCTGGCGGCGGCCAGCTTTCTGCCCTTTGACGAACAATTGCTGCTGGCCGGACAGGACGGACTGATTTACCGCATGGATAACAGCCGCACGTACGCGGGCGCGCCCATACAGGCCCACTGGATCGGGCCGTGGCGCGACCTGAAAGCGCCCGACACGGTAAAATACTTTGAATCTATAAATATGCATGCCGGCGGCACGCTGCGCGTACGGCTGGAAACCGAGCGCGGCGCGCTGGAGCGCACCATGCGCCTGGGAACGGCCGTGCGGCCGGTTTCCATCCGGCTGGGCGGACATGGACGCAGGTTCCGGCTGAGCTTTTTTAATGTGGACGGCTCTTATTTCTACGTGGCGCCCGGCGTGACGCTTAACCTGGAGGACGATTCCAAATGATAAAAAAGGAGGCAGTTTATGGCATCGCAGTTTTACGGCATGAAGGGAAACCTTATCAAGGAGTATCAGCGCATACTTAACTCGTTTGGCGCGAACCTGAAGGTAAACGGTAAATGGAACGAAAAAACCGAGATGGCCTATCTTAAGTACATGGATCAGTTTAACCGCGCGATTGGGCTGACCGTAGAAACGCCCGAGGCCGAACAGTACGAGCCCTATAACTTTACGCCGCGCACGGAGGAAGAACTGCGCGCCACCGCGGAAAATACATACGGCTCGCTGTACGGCAGCGAAATAGAGGCCATACAGCGCAACGCGCAGGCGGCGGAAAACGACCGGTTGGCGCAAATTGAGGCGCTGGAGCCGACCTATCAGAAAAAGCAGGCCGACTTAAGCGCCCAATACGCGCAGCAGCGGCAGACGCTATCCGACGAGGCGCTCTCGCGCGGACTGGGGCGCAGTTCCTACGTAACCGACCAGCTATCCGGCAGCCAGAAGCGCGAGATGAGCGACAGCCAGGCGCTTATGGATGAAAAGGAGGCCAAGCTCGCCTCCCTCCAGCGCGAAATAGAGCAGCTGCGCGCCGACGCAAACACATCCACCAGCCGGCTGCTGGGCGAACGCGAGCGCAGCATACTAAGCGCCATAGACCAGTATCGCGCGCAGGACGCCCAGACCGCGCAGGACGCCCTGAAATACAACAACCAGCTGCGCCAGCAGGCCAATCAGGACGCGCAGAGCAGCTATGAATACGGCCAGGATCAGCTAAACGAGCAAAACCGTTATTCCAACGAGGCATGGCTGGACCAGAAAAAGAAGAAGAAATAGATTTGGCTGTATAAAAATACAATATGAAGCGGTTTTTATGCCGCTTCATATTCATTTAACAGCTTATAGTATTGTATATAGGGCCTGGCTGATGTATAATACCTGCATAAACTGATTTGGAGGTAATCGAGTATGAAACTGTTCGTCAAGCTGTGCGCGCTGGTTATGGCGCTTGCTCTGATGTTGGGTGGCGCCGCGTTGGCGGAAAGCAAAAATTATATCGTGGGCACCAACCCCGAATTCCCGCCGTTTGAATACGTAAACGACCAGGGCGAAGTCGCCGGCATCGACGTGGACATCATCACCGCCATCATCGGCGCGATGGATCCCACCGCTACCGTAAGCATCGAATCCATGGACTTTGACGCGCTGATTCCCGCGCTGGCCAGCGGCAAGGTGGATATCGTCATCGCCGGCATGACCGCGACCGACGAGCGCCGCCAGTCGGTGCTGTTTACCGATCCTTACTACGACGCGACGCAGAAGATCATCGTGCCGGTAGAGGGCGCGACCGTAACCTGCGAAGCCGACCTGGAAGGCAAAAAGATCGGCGTGCAGCTGGGCACCACGGGCGATTTGTACGTGACCGATAACTTCCCCACCGCCGACGTGCAGCGCTTTAACAAGGGCATGGACGCCGTGCAGGATTTGATCAGCGGCCGTCTGGACGCGGTTGTGATCGACTCCGCGCCCGCCGCCGTATTCGTAAGCCAGACCGAAGGCCTGACCCTGCTTGAGGACAACCTGAGCGAAGAAGTGTACGCCATCGCGCTGCCGCTGGAAGACACCGAGCTTTGCGAGCAGATGAACGCCGCGCTGGCCACCCTGAAGGAGGACGGCTCGCTGCAGGCCATCATCGACAGCTATAATTCCTCCGACGCTGAGGAAACCGCAGCCGAAGAGACCGAAACCGTTGAAACTGAGGCCGGCGATACCGAGGCTGCCGAGGCCGAATAAGCCGTACATTTTCGGCCGGCCCAACGATGCGGCGGTCAAAACACGCATAGTCAAAGGGGCGGACAAATCACGTTCGCCCCTTTAAAAAACAGTTGGCGGAAGAGGGGATTGACGCTTGGAGGCAATCAGGAACTGGGCGGTATCCGTATGGGAACAGTTTGAATTCAACATTATTCAGGGCGACCGTTACCTGATGCTGCTGGATGGGCTTGGCGTTACGGTAACCGTGGCCTTTTTTGCCGCGCTAATCGGCATGGCGGCGGGCTGCCTGATCGCGCTGATGCGGCTGAGCAACCTGCGCATTGGCAAATGGTATCCGCTGCGCTGGATTTCGACGATCTACGTGGACGTCATACGCGGAACGCCGGTGGTCGTACAGCTGCTGATCATGTATTTCATCATCATGGTGGCCTATAAGGGGCCCAAAACCGTGGTGGCCATTATCTCCTTCGGACTAAACAGCGCGGCGTACGTTTCGGAGATCATTCGCGGAGGCATATTGTCGGTAGACAAGGGACAGACCGAAGCCGGGCGTTCGCTGGGCCTGTCCAGCGCCGCGACCATGTCGCTGATCGTGCTGCCCCAGGCGTTTAAAATCGTTTTGCCCTCAATGGGTAACGAATTTATCACCCTGCTTAAGGAAACCTCGGTCGTGGGCTTTATCGGCCTTATGGATATTACCAAGGCGGGCGACTACATACGCAGCCGCACCTATTCGGCCTTTTTCCCGCTGATTATCGTGGCGGCCGCCTATTTGATCATTGTGTCGGCGCTGTCAAAACTGCTGGCACGGCTGGAAAGGAAGGTGCGCCAGGGTGATCAGCATTAAGGGGCTAACCAAGGATTTTGGCGATTTAAAAGTGTTGCGCGGCATAGACCAGCACATCTCCAAGGGCGAAAAGGTGGTTGTAATCGGGCCGTCCGGCTCGGGCAAATCCACATTTTTGCGCTGTATAAACATGTTGGATATGCCCACTTCGGGCACGATTACCTTTGACGGCGTAGATATTACCTCCAGGCACTGCGACATTAACAAGATTCGCCGCAAAATGGGCATGGTGTTTCAGCAGTTTAATCTCTTTCCGCACAAAACCGTAATGGAAAACATCATGCTGGCGCCGGTTCACCTGAAATTGATGAGCAAGGATCAGGCGCGCGAAAAAGCCACGCAACTGTTGACCCGGATCGGCCTTTTGGACAAGGCCGACGCCTATCCCGCGCAGCTGTCGGGCGGGAAGAAGCAGCGTATCGCCATCGTGCGCGCGCTGGCGATGGACCCGGAAGTGATGCTCTTTGACGAGCC
>CAWVLE010000303.1:0-3243 GCA_963929805.1 uncultured Eubacteriales bacterium
TAGACGCTTTTTTGCGTCTGAGCGACAGGCTGGGCCCTGAACGGGTGATATGGCGCTACGACCCCATTTTGCTAAACGATACCTATACGGCGGATTTTCACGCCGAGGCCTTTTACGGCCTGGCGCGCCGGCTTTCAGGCGCTACCGCGCGGTGCGTAATCAGTTTTGTAGATCAATACCGCTGCGCGCAAAAGGCGCTTAGCCGGCTGGGCGTTATTTTTCCCGATCCAGATACGATGCGCGACTTGGCCCGCATTGTATCCGGCAGCGCGCGCGCGTTTGGCATGCGCGTGGAAAGCTGCTCGGAAGAGGCGCTGGCGGGAACGGGCGTGGAGCGCGGTTGTTGCGTGGACGCGGCGCTGCTTTCCCGCCTGTCGGGCCGTCCGTTAAAGATTACGCGCGACCGCAACCAGCGCCCATCGTGCGGCTGCGCGCCCAGCGTGGATATCGGCGCGTATGATACCTGCACGCTCGGCTGCGCTTACTGCTATGCCAGCCACAGCGCGCGAACCCTGGCCGGAAACCTGGCCGCCCACCATCCGTCGGGCGAGTTGCTGTTTGGCCGGCCGGGGCCGCAGGACACGGTGCGGACGCGGCGGTAAACGCGCGGACGGGTTTTACCATTTAAGACGAATACGAATACTAACGGAGGTTTTTTATCTGTGAGCAGAAAAACAGGAACCGCGCTCGCCGCAATGCTGGTTGTGCTGGGCGCGCTGTTTATCGCCTTGGGCGCGTGGCGCGGCGAAATTGACGTGGTGCTGCGCAAGGCGACCAACATATGTCTGGAGTGTATCGGAATTGGCTAGGTTTTTTTCAGCTGTGCGCCAGCACGCCCGGCTGATTACCCAGGCCGCCTTTACCGCGCTGACCAACGGCTATGCGCGCGGTTTTATGGAAGGGAAAATTTATCAGGGGCCGCTTAAATCGCTGTGCGTGCCCGGGCTGAACTGCTATTCCTGCCCCGGCGCGCTGGGCGCGTGCCCCATCGGTTCGTTGCAGGCCACGCTGGGCAGCCGCAATTTTCACTTCGCCTTTTACGTGCTCGGCTTTCTCATGATCGTGGGCGCGCTGTTTGGGCGGTTTGTATGCGGCTGGCTGTGCCCCTTTGGGCTCGTGCAGGATCTGCTTTACAAAATTCCCTTTTTCGCCAAGCGCAAAACGCTGCCCGGCGATAAGGTGTTGCGCTTTTTAAAGTATCCGGTTTTGATATTGCTGGTCATCCTTCTGCCCATGTTTGTGGTGGATATCGTAGGCCAGGGACGCCCCTGGTTCTGCCAATACCTCTGCCCGTCGGGCACGCTGCTGGCCGGTTGGCCTTTGGCCGCGCTTAACCCATCGCTGCGCGGCGCGATCGGGTTTCTCTACGCGTGGAAGTCCTTTATCCTGGTCGCGCTGATCGCGCTGTCGCTGTGGGTTTACCGGCCGTTTTGCCATTACCTTTGCCCGCTGGGCGCCATATACGGGTTGTTTAACCCCATCGCGTTTACCCGCTATACGGTAAACGAGGAAAAGTGCACCCATTGCGGCGCGTGCCAGCGCGCCTGCAAGCTGAACATTGCGGCGGATAAAACGCCCAACAGCATGGAGTGTATCCGCTGCGGCGCCTGCCGGCGCGCCTGCCCCAACGGCGCCATTGAGCGCCTGTTAAAAAAGCCGGCACAGCCGGCAAAAAAGACGCGCCCGTAAACAGAAATCCAGTATAAATACCGCGCGGCGCCCGCAGGGGCGGCGTTGTTCAAAGGCTCGCCGCCTCTAAACAGCGCTCCCCCGCGGGCGCGTTT
The DNA here is from genome assembly GCA_963929805.1 of uncultured Eubacteriales bacterium. Lineage (GTDB taxonomy): Bacteria > Bacillota > Clostridia > Christensenellales > Aristaeellaceae > CAWVLE01. Next base: position 1,785 of record CAWVLE010000303.1, read on the forward strand.
GCCATTTCAGCCCAGCCGCGCGATTTCCTCGCGCACAATTTCCACCCAGCGCGTCGCGTTTTGCGGGTTTCCGCCCAGCGTATGGTTATCCTTCATAATCAATTCGCTTACGCACTCGCGCGCATGGACCAGCGCTTGACGCGCATGCGCGCGCACCTGGTCTTCGTCCATCCGCGCCAGGGCGAGCGGGGCCGGGTTCAGCTTAATAGACGAGATGTACTTATCCCCCAACAATTCCGCTGCCCGATCCCGATCGGACCAGGGCGCGCAGGAGACGCGCCGCAGCCGCGGCAATTGCTTTACGTACTTCCAGCGCGGCTCAAACGGCTCGCAGCAGCCGTAACAATTAAGCCCAAACCGCCGGGCGATGCGCAGGTGGTACGGAAAGATAAATTCGCCGTAGGCGTCGGGCGAGACAGACACGGTCTCCTGACTTTCCACAAAGCCCCACATATCCATGGGCGTCACGTGATCCAGGGCGGATGGAAGTTGGCCGGTAAAGCCGAAACCGCCCGAGCCCACGTAGTCGTTGCCCGTGTTAAGCGCAAGCAGGCCTTCCTTTTCCAGCATATCCAGCATATCCAGCGTGCCCTGGCACAGCAATTCCATCATGCGGTGCACCCATTCGCCTTCCAGCACAAAATCGCACAGAAAGTCTTCCAGCCCGCGCAGGTCGATATAGGTCCACGTAAGCCCGAGCGACCACCACCACTGTGTTTTAAGTCGTACCTTTAGCAGACCGTCAAAGGTATCGCGCGCGATTTCCTGCAGGCGGCCGGTAGCCGCGTAATCCACCTGAATTTGGGGAAAATGGATTTTACCAAAATCTTCCTCGTATTCCTCTATGGCCTTTTCGATGTGGTAAGCGCCGCCGTTTTCTCCGCCCGTGCGCACAAGTTGAACGCCCCAGCCGGTATCGGTATACACGTGCGGCACCGGCAATAGATTGTCCACCACGAAGTCGTCCTGCAGCACGCGCGCGTGGTAGATGCGCTTGCGCAGTTCCATTTCCCATCCCCGCGCGGTCTGATCCCGGCATTGCAGGGCGGTTTCGGGAAAAATTTCGTGCCAGCCGTTTTCCGGGTCTATAAATACCAACGGCTCATGCGTTTTGAGGTCGTTATGCGCGCGCCACAGCGCGGCCTTGCGCGCCTGTTCCGGCCGCTCGGCGATTTCCGCAACCTGCGCGGCCAACGCGCGCAGTATTTCGCGGTCCGCGGAGGATATTTCGGCCGTTACCTGCGGTCTTTGAATTGAAATTGTTCCGCCCATTCATCGTCCTCTTTTCCAGTTTATCCCTTTACCGCGCCCACCGTTAATCCGCCCAGTATCCACCGGGAGAAAAAGGCAAACGCAACCAGTATCGGCAATACCGATATGGATACGCCCAGGTAAATTACCCCCATATCCCGATTAAATGTGCCCGACGTCTGCTGGACCATCAGCGGCATGGGGAATT
>CAWVLE010000304.1:0-6573 GCA_963929805.1 uncultured Eubacteriales bacterium
CACTTTAACCTGCTGGGCAAGCTTACGGCTTATGAAAACGTGGAACTGCCGCTCATCTATCAGGGAATTCCGGCCGCGGAACGCCGCGCGCGCGTGATGGACGCGTTGGAGCGCGTGGGGCTGGAAAAGCGCATAAAGCATCATCCCAACGAACTTTCCGGCGGACAGCAGCAGCGCGTCGCCATCGCGCGCGCCCTGTCCACGCATCCTTCGCTGATTTTGGCCGACGAGCCCACGGGCAACCTGGATTCCAAATCGGGCCGCGATATCATACGCATATTGCACGAGCTGAACGATCAGGGCAACGCCATCATGCTCATTACGCACGATAACGACGTTTCGATGGAAGCGCAACGGCGCATGGCCATACGCGACGGACGGATTTACGGCGTAAAGGCGGGCGAATCCATATCCGCCGTGCTTAGCCACTCGGATCAGGATCAACCCGAAACGCAGGAGGTGACCGCCTGATGAAATTTTTGCAGGCGCTGAAAATGGCTTTCAAATCCATTGCCAGCAGCAAGATGCGTTCTTTTCTGACCATGCTGGGCATTATCATAGGCGTGTTGTCGGTTACGGTGCTGGTCGCCGTGGGCCAGGGCTCCACAAGCGCGGTAACCGACCAGATTACCAGCCTGGGCACCAACCTGATCACGGTCAATATCACCGCGCGCCGGGCCTCCGCGCAACTGGATTTGGACGACCTGCGCACCCTGGAAGGCGTAAACGGCGTCGATCAGGTGGCCCCGCTTATCACAAGCTCGCTCACGCTGAAGGCCGGCATTAACACCTACACCGCCAACGTGACCGGAACCACCGACGGATACGATACCATCCGCGGCTATACGCTTTCTTCCGGCCGCTTTATCACGGAAAGCGACGTGGAAAACCGTTCGTCGGTATGTGTAATCGGCGTGGAGGTGGCCGACGAGTTGTTTGGCCAGCGCAACGTGCTGGGCGAAACGCTGCGTATCGATGGGCGGCAGTACACCATCGTGGGCATATTTGACGAAATCGGCGAGGACGAGGGCGTATCTCAGGATGCGATGGTGGTAATCCCCTTCTCCATCGCGCAGCGGACCTTCCGCAACACCACGATTTCCACCTTTTACGCCAACGCGCAAAGCGACGGGGATATCGACCGCGCGGTAGAATATCTGGAAAGTTTTATGCTGAATATATTCGGCGACGAGGATTATTTCCGCGTGACCAGCCAGACCCAGCTGCTTGAAACCATGACCGAGGTCAGCACCACCATGTCGCTGATGTTGGCCGGCATCGCCAGCATATCGTTGCTGGTCGGCGGTATCGGAATTATGAACATCATGCTGGTGTCGGTCAGCGAGCGTACCCGCGAAATCGGCATCCGCAAGGCGATTGGCGCGCAGCGGTTGGATATCCTGCTCCAGTTTATGATCGAGGCGGTAACCATTTCCGTGGCCGGCGGTTTGATCGGCCTGGGGCTGGGCTACCTTACGGTGAATATCATCGCGCCAATGATCGGCGTCTCGATGGTAATGTCGTCTCAAATCGCGATCGCGGCGCTGGTATTCTCCATGCTGGTAGGCGTAATATTCGGCTCCTACCCTGCCAACAAAGCGGCAAAGCTTCTGCCGATAGAGGCTTTGCGCTACGAGTAGGACGCCTTTACATATAGATGCCTTTTTCCTTGTATCCACCTCCTCCGACGCGTCCCCGGGGCGTATTAAAAAGCCGTGCCCCGGGGGCGCGTCATGTCTTCTATAAAAAACGCCGCGCGCCTGAACGCGCTTTTTTTATGCCCGTAAGGCAATTTATGTTTACAACCGGCCGCCGCGTTGATACAATGGTGTTAAAGCCCGGTCCGGCTGCGCGCCGCGCGGGTGGAAAGGAATGAATCTTATGCTGTATATCGCGTATGATCAACTGCTTGAAACGCTTGCGCGCGCGCTGGAAAAGGCCGGTTTTGACTCGGAGCGCGCCGCCTCTTTGGCCGAAATCTTTGCCGGAAATTCGCTGGAAGGCGTGTATTCGCACGGCGTAAACCGGTTCCCCCGCTTTATAAACGACGTGGAAAACCACATTGTGGATATCAACGCGCGCCCCGAGTGCGTAGGCAGCCTGGGCGGCATGCGCGTATGGGACGGGCACTTCGGCGTAGGGCCGCTAATCGCGCAGGCCGCCATGGACGAGGCCATCGCGCTGTGCCGCGTTAACGGAATCGCATGCGTATGCGTGCGCAATTCCAACCACTGGATGCGGCCCGGCCGCTATGGGCACCAGGCCGCGCGCGCGGGCGTAATAGGCATGTGCTGGTCCAATACCTGCGCAAATATGCCCGCCTGGGGCGCGACGGACCCGCGCCTGGGCAATAACCCCATCGTCCTGGCCATTCCGCGCGAAAAGGGCGACGTGGTGATCGACACGGCGCTTTCCCAATTTGCCTATGGCAAACTGGAAGTGGCCAAGCTATCGGGGAAAATGCTCCCCATAGAGGGCGGCTACGATACCCATGGCCGCCTTACGCGCGACCCGGGCGAAATCCTCGCCTCCCGCCGCACGTTGCCCATCGGCTACTGGAAGGGCTCGGCGCTCTCCATCGCGTTGGATTTAATCGCCGCGGGCGCGTCCCTGGGCCGCTCGGTCAGCGCGATCAGCCGCGCCGGCGGCACGGAATGCGGGCTTTCCCAGGTGTTTATCGCCATCAATTTCCGCGCCGTTGTTAACGCGCAGGCCGCCGACCATATCTTTGACGACGCGATCGGCTTTTTGCTGTCCTCCACCCCCGCGCCCGGCCAGCCGCCCGTGCGTTATCCCGGCCAGAATATGGCGGCGATCCGCGCCGAAAACCTGCAAAAAGGCGTGCCGGTAAACGAGGCGACCTGGCAAAAGGTACTCGATCTGGCCGCGCGGTAGGCCCTTTTATTCCCCTAAATCCAGGCCCCATACGCCGCCCGGAAACGCACACAATTAAGGCGCGCGAGGCGCGCACGCTGTTGGAGGAATAATTTTACATGCTTACAATCGGAATCTGCGGCGCGAGCGGCAGCGGAAAATCTACCCTGGCACAGGAACTGTCGCGCGCCATTTTGGGAAAAAACATACTTCTCACGCAGGATTGTTACTACCGGGATCATCCCGAACTGAGCTTTGAGCAGCGCGCGCAGGTCAATTTTGACGAGCCGGAAGCCTTTGAACACGACGTGTTGCTAAGCGATTTGCGCGATTTGATCGCCGGGCGCCCGATTACGCGCAAGGGTTATGATTATACCATCCACAGGCGCGCCGATTCGGACGAGCTGATTAAGCCTGCCGGCGTGCTGATCTTTGAGGGCATTCACGCCTTTTACGATCCGCGGGTGCGCGAGGTGCTGGATTTTAAAATTTATATCCAGGTAGACCCGGATATCTGCCTGCTGCGCAGGGTGAGGCGCGATATAAACGAGCGCGCGCGTCAGATAGACGGCATCGCGCAGCAGTATCTTTCCACTGTCAAGCCCATGTACGACCGGTACATACGCACATATGTGGATTACGCGGACGTAATCGTAGCCGGGGGCGGAAAAAACAAGCGGATTGTGGATATACTGGCCCATTACATCAACAGCGGCATGGCCCGCCCGATTACGCCCCTGCCCCTTAATGCGGGCGGTTGAGCGTAATCTATCCGCGCTTTAAAAAAATACATAAAAATCCCGCCGTCCAAACGCATTGCCTGGACGGCGGGCGCGCGGCAAAGGTTAGTAGCCTGCCGCATTTAATTTACCTGTCAGCCGGCCTTAGGCGAAGGGGTTCTCGCTCTTGTAGAGCATGCCCTTGGGCTGGTTGAACTTCACGTTCTCAACGCCCAGCTGCTTAAGCACGGTCCAAATCGCCTTGCCCGCATGGCCGAACGCCACCGCGCCGTGATGCGGATAGCCGTCCTCGACCAGCACATGGCGGTAGAAGCGGTTCATCTCCGGTATGGCGAACACGCCGATGCCGCCAAAGGACTGCGTAGCCACCGGCAGCACCTCGCCCTGCGCGACATAGCCCTGAAGCACGCTGTCGGCATTGGCCTGCAGGCGGAAGAAGGTGATGCCGCCGGGGGTGATGTCGCCTTCCAGCGTTCCGCGGGTGATGTCGGGCTCTCCGCCGCCTTCCAGGCCGCGGTTCATAATCAGCTGATACTTCATGGTGCCTTTGGTCAGGCGGCACATCGGCGTGTTGCCGCAGTGGAAGCCCATGAAAGTCTCGCCGTGGCAATAGTCGTAGGCGCCCTTGATCGAGGCTTCGTACATGTCGGCGGGCACAGTGTTGTTGATATCCAGCAGCGTTACCGGCGCGCCGGTTACGCAGGTGCCGATATACTCGGAAACCGCGCCGTAAATGTCTACCTCGCAGGCCGTGCAATAGCCCATCGCGGTCAGGCGGCTGTTGACGTAGCAGGGCACAAAGCCGAACTCGGTCTGGAACGCCGGCCAGCACTTGTTGGCAAGCACCACGTACTTGGCGGCGCCCTTATTGGCCTCAATCCAGTCGAGCAAAGTCAATTCATACTGCGCAAGGCGCGGCAGGATGCCGGGCATCTTGTTGCCCTCGCCCAGCTCGTCTTCCATTTCCTTAATCTTGGCCGGGATGCGCGGATCGTTGGCATGCTCCTTGTAAGCCTTAAGCAGGTCCAGTTCGGAGTTTTCCTGCACGTTGATGCCCAGCTTAAACAGCGGCGCGATCGGCGCGTTGCAGGCCAAAAAGTCAAACGGACGCGGGCCGAAGGTAATTACCTTCAAATCCTTAAGGCCCAGCAGCGTGCGGGCGACCGGCACAAATTCCAAAATCATGTCGGCGCATTCCGCCGCGGTGCCCACCGGATATTCCGGTATATAGGCCGGAATGCCGTTCAATTTCAGGTTGTAGGAGGCGTTAAGCATGCCGCAATACGCGTCTCCGCGCTCGGACGAAAGCACGCCCACGTTTTCTTCCGCCGCCGCGACGTACATCACCGGGCCGCCGAACTTCTTGGCGATCAGCGTTTCGGGGCCTTCCGGGCCAAAGTTGCCCAGGAACACGACCAGCGCGTTGATGCCGGATTTTTTGATATCCTCATAGGCTTCCATTACGTTGGCGTCGATGCCGCCTTCGATAATAACCGGACATTCGTAAATCTGGGCGCCTTTATCGGCCAGCGCGGCGACAACCGCCTTGCGGCGCTTCTCGCTCAGGCTGATGGGAAAGCAGTCGCGGCTAACCGCAACGATGCCCAGTTTTACCTGTGGAATATTGAGCATGGCAAACAACCTCCAATTGCAAAATTCTAACGTTATTATAGCATATAATGCGGTTCATAACAATCCGTTCTTTTCCTGAAATATGCCGATTTTTTGCTGTACGGCCGCGGATGTTTGGCGGCCAGGTGCAAAGTTTGTGACATATCTTTGGCTTTCATTGACAACGCGCCGCTTTCATGGGAAAATAATTAAACAACCCGGAAGGTAAGAGAAGGGAGGCGTTGTAATGCGGCGCGCGCGCATATGTACGTTTTTTGTCGTTTCCATGCTCGTCATTGCGTTGTTTCCATGCGCCTGCGTCCAGGCCAGCCCGCTTTCTTTTACCGACGCGCCCATATGGCTCTGGTTTGTAAAAGACGACCGTTCGCCGGAGGTCGTTCGGGAACGGCTAAATCTCATGCTCGACCAGTTTCACTGGAAAAATGGTTTTCAGCAAAGCCTGGCTACCCATTCGCTTTCGACCGAAGAGAATAAATTTGTGCTGCTGAACGACAGCGATCAGAGCCAGCTTGTCATCGGCACGCTTTGTTCCACCATTTCCGGTACGACCGATGAGCTCGGAGAAGTAAATTCCCTCGCGCTTAATATCCGGCCGGACGGCGAATCCTCCAAGCGTTATTTGCGCGAGAGCAGTCAGCTGATGAAAGCGGCCGCCTGCGCGCTGTTCGACGACATAGAGCGCGACGAGGTGCGCGATTTGTCGCTGCTTATGACGTACGATGTGCGGCCCTACAGCTTAAGCGCCAATACGGGTTTTATCGCCGCCCGCACGCGCAGCGCGCAGACGATTGTGCGCGGACTCATGCTTACGCTGACGGCCAGCATCCAATCCGACAGTACCATCGATTTTGAGGTGCGCTTTGACGGCCTGCCGACGCCCGAGCAGATGAGCGAGGTAAAGCTCAACTCCAGCTGTAACCGCAAATTGCATCAATCGGCCCAGGAATGCACCTATCTGCGCGAGTGCGTGGCGGCGCTCAATCAGGCGCTCTTGCCCAAAAATGGGAAAAAACCCAATATGCGCGAGGTTCGCGCGGTGTCTGAGCAAATATCCGAAAGCGTTTCGGTCATCGGCGAATTAATCCAGAAAATGGACAAATACGAAAAGACGTCCGGTTACAGCGAACTGTTGCGCGCCGATTTAGAGGAATTTAAGCGCGACTATAATCAGTTGACTTCATATCTGGACGGGGGCGGGGCGGACGAGGAGCCCGGCGCGCTCTCCGGCAACCTGCTCGCCAGCGCGCAATCCATGGAATCGCTTATCAACCTGGTAAAATAGTTTCTCGGGCGTCTCTTTAATCCTTTGCCCCAGGGCCGCCCCATA
>CAWVLE010000305.1:0-6057 GCA_963929805.1 uncultured Eubacteriales bacterium
TACGACGCGGTATAAAAATCGGCATAAAAAATCGCCTGTCCCCCGCAATCCTTGGGCGGACAGGCGAATTCTATTTTGCGGCGGCGCGCTCGTTTTTCATTTCGCGCCGCTGGGCGCAAAAAATCTGTACTCCAGCATCAGGCACAGCGCGTGATAGACGGGCAGGTGCAACTCCTGCACCAGGAAGGTTTCCTTTTCGCCCACAATCACGCACGCGTCGCTCAGCGGCGCAAGCGCGCCGCCCGTTCCGCCCGTAAGCGTGGCCACGCGCATGCCGCGCGCGCGCGCTACCCGGGCCGCCGCCACGGCGTTTTTCGCGTTTCCGGACGTAGATATGCACAAAAGCGCGTCCCCCGGCCGGCCCAGCCCGTACACCTGCTGGGCAAAGGATATGCCGCCGCCCACGTCGTTTTCAAGCGCCGTGCTAAGCGCGGCGTTTTCCACCAAAGCGATTGCGGGCAGCGCGCCTTCCAATTCCTCCAGCAGCTTTTCTCCCTCCTGCGGACAATCTGCGCGCAGCGCCCCGGCCACGTCCGCATCCAGGGGCCGTTTCAGCGTGAAGCTTTTCATTAATTCGCCCACAATATGCAGCGCGTCCGCCGCGCTGCCCCCGTTTCCGCAAACGAGCAGCTTACCGCCCGCTTCAAACGCGCCGGCTAGCAATTCGTACATTTGCCATACGGCCTGTTTTTGCGCGGCCAGCGCGGGATAACGCGCGATCAGGTCGTCTAAAATCGCGCCGGGATTTTCATACGTTTTATGTTTCATGCTTGTAACTCCTTAATAATCAGGCGTGCGCATTTCGGCCTGCCGTCCTTTTAGATAGCCTCGCCGCCGCTGGAGGCAATTGCCAGCGCCGCGTAATCGCCAATGCTGTCGCCCAACTGGGCGGGCAAAACGCGGCAGGCGTCCACCGCTTCGCCCAGCGCCTCCTCGCAAAGCGAGCGCATCATTTCCTCGCGCATCAGTTTTTCGCAGCGCGCATACACGGATCCGATCACAATACGCTCAAGATTTAACAGATCGACCAGAAGGGCCAACCCTTTGCCCAATTGCCGCGCGCTTTGGCGGAAAACCTCTTGCGCAAGCGGGTCCTGATTTAGGGCGGCCTGCGCTACCGTACGCGCGCTGAGGTCGTCCTGAGAAAGGTTTACCCTCACGCCCCTTTGCGTGTCCCGGTTAATCAGCGTCTGCGCCAATTGGCGAATGCCGCCGCCCGAGCAAAAGCCTTCAAAGGAGCCCACCTTTCCGTAACCCGTGGGACCGTATTCGCTCAACCGCCAGTGCCCAAGTTCGCCCGCGCTGCCCGTGGCGCCGCGATACAGCCGTCCGTCCAGGATTAACCCCGCGCCCAGCCCTGTGCCAAACGTTAAAAAGGCCATGCTTTTACAGCCGCGTCCGGCGCCCCAACGCCACTCGGCCAAAGCGCACGCGTTGGCGTCGTTTTCCATACGGGCGCGCGTATTAAGCCGCCTGGAAATGTATTCCGTCCAGGAAACGTCGCTCCAGCCCGGCAAATTCGGCGGGTTGCGCAACACGCCCCGGGCCGCGTCCAACGGCCCGCCGGTGCTGATGCCCACGCCCAGAATACGATTATCGCCCGCCATGGCGCGCGCCATGGCGCACAATTGCTCCAGCGCTTCCTCCTGGGCGGCCGGCGTGGGGATTTCCCGCCTGCCCATTATTTCAGGCATATCCGATCGCAAAATGCCGACGGATACGGCGCATTTTGTTCCGCCGACATCAAAACCAACCCAGACATCCATTTTATGGTTTCCTCCCAAAATTAATCGACTTTTCGCAATGGAGTATAACAGAAAACAGCGAAAATAACAAGCCGTGAAAATCGAGTTGAGCGCAAACGCCGGCAAGCCGTTCAAAAATACAGACGCGCCGCGGGCCGCGTAAAAGGCCGGTCGGCCGGCTCAGACCGGTCGTTCAGCATAAATCGCCCCACTCACCGGGCGGCAAAAGCGCGCGTTTTTGCGATGAATGGGGCGCATGATCTGAACTTTTGTTGAGGCTACCGGCGATCGATCAGCAGGCGCACCGGGCCGGTCAACCCGGAAGGCTCCGGCGATTTAACCATTTCCCGTTCGCGCACCGGAAAGAACCTGCGCCGGTGTATATCGTCCACAATGGCGGTGAAATACGGCCACTGGCCGGTTACCTTTTGCGCGCTGTATACCGGCTCGGCCTCCGGCGCGATGACGTGATTAATCCACGTATTCACCACCCGCACGGTTAGCTGGTTTACGCCGCGGCGCAAATTTGTAAGGCGCGCGCGGTAGGGCGCCATCCACAGCCGGGCCTGTTCCTCGCCGTTGACGAGCACGGTGCAGCAGCACTTAACGCCCTCCAGCGACAGTACCGCTTCGCCATTCTCCTCGCCCGTCCATTCAAATTGCGCGCTGTATTCGCCCTCTCCGCTAAAATAGCGCGCATCCGCAAATTGCTCCCAGCCCACGGGGTCGCTTAGTCCGCTTGCGATTTCGCGCCCCTCCACGCGCAGCGTCCAGCCGTTTACCGCAATGGACTCGGGTTCCTTTTCAAGTTCGCGCGCCGGCAGGCCCTCCTCGCCCACGAACAGCACCAGCGATTGATTTTGCGCCAGATTGAGCCGTATGTGCGTGCGGCCGTCCTGAACATACGCGCTTACCGGGGCCACGTCGGCCATCCGCATGGGATCGAAAACGCGAACGGGCGCGCTGCCCGGAACGCTCATTTTGCACAGGCGCGCCTTCGCGGCGATATTGGCCACAAAGTATACTTCCTGTCCGTCGATCCGGCGGTGGATAAAGCCCACGTCCCGGGCGTCTTCCCCCTCCACCACCAGGTCGGGTTCGCACACCCGGTTAAGCGCCTCGATCAGCGCCGCGCCCGAATCGGACGCCAGGCGCAGGTTTTTAAGCCCGGCCATGAGCGCGCGCACCTTTTCCCGATTCTGGGCGTAATTCATAAGCCCGCAGGTTTCCTCAGGCGGCGCGCCAACCGATACGATCGCCACGCCCGCTTGGTCCATGCATCTGAGCGCCCGGGCCGCCGCGACGCTTACGCGCTCCACATTTACCAGCACCACGGCCTTGAACCTTTCAGGCGGCAGCTTTTCAAGCGCCTCGTCGTTTACGAAGGTAAACCAGTATCCCGCGCGCTGCAGGCGGTTAACGCACTCGCGGCCAATCCGGTCCTCCAGCCGGAGCGCCATGTGCAGTTCCGCAATGGCGCTGTGCGCGCGCACGTCATCCTGGGGCAGGTACACCGCCACGGGGCTGACGATTTCGCCCGCCTGCATCAGCGCGCATATGCGGTGCATATAGGCGCACAGCGGCGGGTAATAATCCCACCACGTATTATTCATGTTAATCATGGAGGAGGCGTAAAAATTCCAGCCCGGCTTGCCCGCCCATTCGGGCGAATAGGAAAAGCCGTGGTTTACGATCTGATTGATGCCGTCCACAAATATGGCGTCCGCGGCGCGTTTGATCATTTCGGGGGTGACCAGGTACCGGGGCGTGCGCAGCCAGGTAAAGCTTTCGTTGGAAACCACCGGCCGCCCGTACACCAGCCCGGCGGAGACCGCCAGGCGGCGGTGTATGGTGTTGACAAAATAGCAGTCGTGATCGCCGAACGTCTCGCCTTCCGGCACGTCGGCGGCGGCATAGGCTTTCAAAATGTCCGACCAGATGCCGTGCGCCTGAATGCGCGACTGGACGCCCAGCTTGCGGCACCAGCACGCGAAATTTTCAAAAAAGTTTTCCTGCGCCAGTTCGCCAAAGGTGGCAAAGTAGTCGCCCCGAACCAATGGCGTAATGTCGCCCATGTCGCCCCACAGCGCGGGTAGATAGGGCGTCAGGTCGTAGCCGCGGCGCTTTTTAAATTCCTCGATAAGGTTTACCGCCCAGTTGTTCCCGCCCAGCTCGATGGAATCGCAGAAAAACCCCCGGAACCGGCCGCGGCCCAGTTTATCGATCAGCGTCTGCCCCATGGTGGCCATATAGGTATCCACCACGTCGCGGCGGCAATGGTCAATGGCGAGCCCGTGCATGTTGGGCGCGGGCTTGCCGATATTCTGTTTATATTTTTGCACCACAAAGGTATAAATCTTGTGCGGGCCTTCCGGCACCTCTACGCCCGAGAGGCGACTGCCCCACTGCCAGGTATAGATATAGGTGGGTTCAACGCATCCGGTCACGTCGCGCGCGGCCCGCCAGTCCATCACGCCGTCGCGTATTGGGCAGAGCACTACCCGTTCGATTTCTCCGTTCAGCACGCAGGTATAGTCAAATTCAAAGGTACACGGGCCCATCACGTCGTGCTGATAGGGCACCAGTATGGCGGGCGCCATGGTGTCCAGCACAAACGATCCGCCAAACGGCCAGCCTGAGCCCAGCGTAAAATCCAGCTGGATGCCGTACTGGCGCGCCGCCTCAAGCGTGTAATCCAGTATTTCAAAAAACTCGGGCGAAAAGTAGTCCACATGCCGCTGGTCAAGCGCCGGGTCGTCCTCCTGCGCCTCGTAAATAATCTGAATTTCCGCCATGCCCAAACCGGCCCGCGCCATTTCGCGCAACTGGCGGTCAACCTCCTTACGCGTTACGGCCAGGCCGTACCACCACCATCGGGTGCCCACGCGCGCGCCGGGCGCCGGGTTGGTCAGACAAGTCATCGCCTTCGCCATAAGACGCCTCCGTTTAATCCTCGATTTCCTCAAACCAGATCTGTTCCTCTTCCACTTCGACGCAGATTACCGTATCGATCTGGCTGGGCCGGTTTTCGGGCAGCAAGATGCGCCAGGAATGCACGTGTTCGCAGGTTTCGCGCTCTCTCAGTTCCAGCGGCGTCCCGTCCGAAAGCAGGTAGGCGCTAACCGGCTTATTGCCCATATTGATCAGGTATACGTCGGGCAGATCCTCAAACAGGTGGATATACAGCTTGTGCGGCTTGGCGGTAAAATAGCCCCAGTCGATATCGTACGGATAGGGCGGAACCGGCCGTGTGCCGTAAATGCTTTCCCCGTTAAGGCGCATAAACTCGCCCACGGCGTTTAGCACGTCAATACTTTTTTGGGGCACGTCGCCCAGCGCGTCCGGCCCGATATTGAGCAGGTAATTGCCGCCGCGGCTGACGATTTTGACCAGGTTGCGCAGTATCTTCTCCGGGCTCTTCCAACGGGTATCCACCGACGAATAGCCCCACGTGCCGTTGATGGTGGCAGGCACCTCAAAATCGCCGTGATAGGGCAGCAACGGGATAAAGTTGTCGCCCGTGGTCATATAATCGCCAAGCCCGTGGCCAACCCGGCCGCTTACCAGGCAGTTGGGCTGCAAAGAGCGCACCAGATCGCGCATGCGCCGCGCGTCGGCCTCGGTCATGTCCATGGGCGTATCGTACCAGATAAGCCCCAGCGGGCCGTATTCGCTTAGCAGTTCGCGCACCTGGGGAACGCACTTTTCTTCCATATAGCGTTCAAAATGGCGGCCTTTTTCCGATACGCCGTCCTCAAAGCCGTCCGGATGATGCCAGTCCTGCGCCTGCGAATAGTAAAAACACAGCACGATTCCGTACCGGTCGCACGCCTTTTTAAGCTCCATGGCCACATCCCGGCCAAAGGGCGTGGCGTCTACCACGTTATAGCGGCTGGCCTTGGAATGGTACATGGCAAATCCTTCGTGATGCTTGGCCGTAAAGACCAGGTATTTCATGCCGGTATCCCTGCACAGGCGCACGATTTTATCCGCGTCAAAGTGCGCAGGGTTAAAGCGCGCGGCCAGCTTTTCATATTCGCTGACCGGGATATGCATATCGTGCATAATCCATTCGGCGATATTGTCGGACTTTTGTCCGTTGTATTCGCCCGCCAGCAGCGCGTACAACCCCCAGTGAATAAACATGCCAAATTTAGCGTCTCGCCACCATTGTTTGTTTACCTCGGTCATTTTTTCTCCTCCATTCGGTACGCGTTCATTTTTTCCAGCGCCTCTACGTCCAGATGATAGATGTACTCGTGCGCCGCCAGCGCCAGGGAAAGCCTGCGCTCTTTTAGCGCGCGCGCCATAT
>CAWVLE010000306.1:0-7322 GCA_963929805.1 uncultured Eubacteriales bacterium
CGGGCAAACGCGGTTTAGAGCGGCTTATACGCCTCAACGCCGATCGCGTCAAAATGCGCGCTGGTGTTGAGCACGCCAAGCGCCATATCGAGCAGGGGCAAAAGCGCCACCGCGCCGCTGCCCTCGCCCAGCGCCATATCCGCGCATATGGGCGCGCGCAAACCCAGCGCGTCGAGCGCCGCGGCCGCGGCCGATTCGCGGCTTACGTGCGAGGCGAGCATATAAGCCGCGCACGGGGGACACACGCGCGCGGCCACCAGCGCCGCCGCGGCCGAAATCAGCCCGTCGATTACCACCGGCAGGCCGCACACCGCGCCGCCGATAAACACGCCCGCCAGGCAGCCGATGTCAAAACCGCCCAGCGCGGATAGCGTGCCGACCGGGTCGTCCTTGGGCGCGGCGCAGATGTCGAGCGCGCGCCGCACAACCGCTATTTTGCGTTTGAGCCCCGCGTCGTCCAGCCCGGCGCCGCGGCCTACCGCCGTTTCCGGGCGCAAATCCAGCATGCGGCAAAGCAGCGCCGCGCTGGTGGTGGTGTTGCCGATGCCCATTTCGCCGGTCAAAAGGATGTCGCAGCCCTCGTCTTTGGCCTGACAGGCCAGTTCGATGCCCGTGGTCAGCGTAAAGCGCGCCTGCTCGCGCGTCATGGCGGGGCCGAGCGCGATGTTGCCCGTACCCGCGCCCGCGCGCCGGTCAAGCACGCGCGCGTCGCTCAGCGGCTGGTTCATGCCCGCGTCCACGCATACCACCTCGCAGCGGGCCACGCGCGCCATGGCGCACACGCTGGAGCCGCCGCGCGCGATGGAGGCGGCCACCTGGCGCGTCACCTCGCTGCCGGTCTGGGTCACGCCCTCGGCCACCACGCCGTTGTCGGCGCAGGCCACGATCAGGCGGCGCTTGTCCAGTTTGGGCGCGCGGCGCTGCGCGGCCGCCACGCGGCACACGGCCGCCTCCAGCAGGCCCAGGCTGTTAAGCGGCTTTGCCACGCTGTCCCAGCTTTTGCGGCAGGCCTGCGCGGCCTGTTCGTCCGCCGGGCGCGCCCTGTTAAGATACCATTCAAGCGTCTTTTCGTTCATGGTCAGGCCTCTTCCATTTGCAGCAGCCGCTTAAAGGCCTCAAGCCCGGTAAGCAGCGCGCGTTCGTCAAAGTTAAAGTTATCGCTGTGCAGCGGTATGCCGTTGCCCAGCCCGTAATAGAGCATCACGCCGGGCACGACTTGCTGATAATAGGAAAAATCCTCGCCCAGCAGCAGCGGCTCGCCGTATTCCACAAAGGGGATGTCGCCCAGCGCGTTGCGCGCGCGCGCGTACAGCGCCGCGTCGTTAATTACCGGCGGATAGCCGCCGTTAAGCGACAGGTCGATTTTTACGCCCGTCTCTTTTTCCAAGTCGCGCGCGATGCCGCGCAAAGCGCCGCTCAGGTATTCGTGGTCGCGCTGTGAATAGGTGCGCAGCGCGCCGCCCAGCCGGGCGTGGCCGCTGATGATGTTTTGCGCGGTGCCCGCGTTCAGCACGCCGAATTTCAACAGGCGTTTTTCCTCGCCGGGCATGGCCGATTCCATGGCGTAGGCGCGCAGCACAAACTGCGCGGCGGCGTACAGCGCGTCTATGCCTTCCGAGGCGCGGCCCACGTGGGCGGCGCGCCCGGTAAAGCCGGCCCACACTTCGCAGGTGCGCGCCATAAACGCGCCGCTGCGCGAGCCCATCTGCCCGATTTCAAGGCCCGGTTCGCCGTGCAGGGCAAAGATCGCGCGCACGCCGTGCCGCTCAAGCGCGCCGCTCTTGGCCACAAATTCGCCCCCGCCGCCGTTTTCCTCGGCCGGCTGAAAGATGACAAGCGCGTTGCGCGGCATGCGCTCAATCGCCCCGTCAAGGTACCGGGCAAAGCACAGCATGATGGCCATGTGGCCGTCGTGGCCGCAGGCGTGCATTTTGCCCGGGTTTTGCGAGGCAAATTCCACGCCCGTGCGTTCGGCGATGTTCAGCGCGTCCATATCGCAGCGAAAGGCGAAGCTGTCGGGCTTGCCCGCGTCGAAGTAGCAAAGTATCGCGCCGTGATCGGTCTGCTCCACGCGCGCGCGCGGCAGCGCGGAAAGCTCGTTTAAAATATATTCGCGCGTCCTGGGCAGGTCAAAGCGTATTTCGGGTATGCGGTGCAGCGCGCGCCGGTGCGCGGTCAGTTGTTTTAGCGTATCGTCCATTTTGCGCAGGCTCCTTTAGCAAAAGCTATTCCACCGAGCGGATCGCGTCCAGCGGGAAAAACACGCACCGCACGTGGCCCACCACCTGCTCGCGCGTGATGGGGCCGATCAGGTGGCTGTCGTTGGAGTTGGAACGGTTGTCGCCCAGCACGAAATAGCAGCCCTCGGGCACGGTGTAGGGCTCCATGGAATAATCCGCGCGGTGGGTGACATAGGGCTCGTCCTGCGCCTCGCCGTTTACATACAGCGTGCCGTCCCGCATGGCCACGGTGTCGCCCGGCAGGCCCACGATGCGCTTGACGAAGTTTTCGGTGCGGTCGGGATAATGGCAGATGATGATGTCAAACCGCTCCGGATCGCCCAGCAGGTAATCGAACTTGGTTACAAACAGCCGCTCGCCGTCCTGAAGCGTCTCGGCCATGGAGCGCCCGTCCACCAGTATGGGTTCAAAGACATAGGCGCGTATGGGCAGCGCAATGGCCACGGCCACCGCGATGCACACCACCCATTCAAGTATTTCGCGGCCCACGGATTTTTTCTTCTTTCCTTTTTTCTCGGGGCTTTCAGGCGCGTCGTGCCGCACGTCCTCGCTGAGCGCGCGCCGCGCGTCCGGCGTCCCGGTCCGGTTTTCCAAATTCTCGCCCGGTCTGTTTTCCATGGTATCAATCTCCTTATATTAACAACTTATACAAACGCCAAAACCGCGCGCGCGAGCGTGTCGGCCGCCGCGCCCAACGGGTACAAAAGCGCCGCGCCGCCGGCCACCAGCGCGGCCGACAGCCTGAGCCACCAGCCGCCGCGCGCCGCGCCGGGATACAATACCGCCCCGGCCAGCGCCTCCTTGCGCCGGGCCGAGCGCATCACCTCTTGGTAAAAGACCCGCTCATCCTTCATGATTTATACGCCTCCCTGAGCTTTTTGCGCGCGCGGTTGAGCGCGATTTTCACCTGGCCCACCGTTTTGCCGGTGCGGCGCGCGATCTGCGCGTAGCTTAACCCCTCTACGGCGAACAGGCGCAGCATTTCGCCCTGACCGGCGGGCAGGTTGTCCAGCGCGCGCGACAGGCGCAGCATGCCGTCCATGCGCACAAAGCGCGCCTCGGGCGTGTCCCCGTCGGGCAGTTCGGGCATTTCCCGCTGGTACAAGTCGCGCCTTTTGCGCAGCGTGTCGATCGCGCGGCGGCGCACCAGGCAGCCAAGATAGCTTTCAAAGCGGAAGCCGGTTTTGTAGCGGCCGCGGCTTAGCCACACGTCCACAAAGCATTCCTGCGCCACGTCCTCGGCCAGCGCCCCGTCGCGCACGATGAGCCGGGCGCGGCGCACCGCCCACGCGCGGTAGGCAAGCACCAGCTGCTCAAACGCCGCCTCGTCGCCCAGGCGCACGCGTTCCATCAGCGCGTCGCCGTCCTGACGCAATGCCGTCAACCTCCTTTGCGCGCGTTACATATATATACACGCGCGGCGCGGGCAAAAGTTACGCCCCGCGCAAAATTTTAACGCGCGCCGCCCGATTTGACACCGGCGGCAAATGCCCCTATAATGGAGTAATGGTATAGGTCCGGCCGCGCCGCGCGGCCGCATTACGTGGGGGGTGAGCGCGTGGAACGGGAAAATTTGCCGTCCATCGTGGAGGCCATACTCTTTGTCGCCGGGGAGCCGGTGGCGGTGGAGGATCTGGCCCACGCGCTGGATTTGACCGTTTCGGAAATGGAGGCGGCGCTAAACGGCCTGCGCGACGGGTACGACCTGGAAAAGCGCGGGCTGCGGCTTAACCGGTACGGCGGCAGCGTGCAGCTGTCCATACGCAGCGAATACGCGCCCTATGTGGAGCGGCTTTTGCAGCCGGTCCGGCAGCAGTCGCTTTCCCAGGCCGCGCTGGAAACGCTGTCCATCATCGCCTACCGGCAGCCGGTCACCAAGGCGGAGATCGAGGCGGTGCGCGGGGTCAAGTGCGATTACTCGGTCAGGGCGCTGATTGCGCGCGGGCTGATTCGCGAGGCCGGGCGGCGCGAGACGCTGGGCAGGCCCGTGCTGTACGAAACCACCGAGGAATTTTTGCGCCACTTCGCGCTGGAATCGCTCAGCGATTTGCCCGCGCGGGAAGACGTCCAGGCCGATCCGCCGCCCGAGCTGGGCGTGTAGGCAAACGGCTCGCGGCACGGCCTTTTACGAAAGCCCGGCGCCGGATCGGGGCGGCAACGCCTCAATCCGGCGCCGTTTTCGCGCCGCGCCCGGCCGTTTTACAGCCTGACGCTTAAAAGCGCC
The DNA here is from genome assembly GCA_963929805.1 of uncultured Eubacteriales bacterium. Lineage (GTDB taxonomy): Bacteria > Bacillota > Clostridia > Christensenellales > Aristaeellaceae > CAWVLE01. The sequence continues at coordinate 4,465 of CAWVLE010000306.1, forward strand.
TGTTCGCCGTTTATATTCTGTTCGCGCGCGTAGGCGCCCTCGGGCGCGCCGCCCTCGCATAGCTCGGTGGCCAGCACGGCGCGCATGACGGCCTCGCGGTTGTTGTCAACAATCTGCCACAGCCGTTCGCCGCAGCTTACGGTCACCTTCACCCGGTCGGTCACCTCGAACCCGGCCTCCTTGCGCATGGTCTGCAATTTGGACGTCAGTTCGCGCACAAAGCCCTCTTCGATCAGCGCCTGGGTCAGGTTGGCGTTAAGCACCACGGTCAGATCGCGCTCGGTTTCGGCCACAAAGCCTTCCTTTTGCACCGGCTCGGTCAAGACGTCGGCCTCGCTCAGCTCGATGGAGGTTCCGTCCAGCTCGAAGCGGACCTTTTCGCCGCGCTGGAAGGCGTCCACCACATCGTTTCCGTCCATCGCCGAAAGCGCCTGGCCGATCTTGCCCAGCAGCTTTCCGTAGCGCGGGCCCAGCGTGCGCATCTGCGGCTTGAGCCGGTAGGTGGTAAACTTGCGCGCGTCCTCCACAAAGAAGATTTCCTTCACGTTCAGCTCGTCCAGTATGGGCGCGGTGGCCTGGGTGGGCGCGACGCCCTTTACGTAAATGGCCGAAAGCGGCTGGCGCACCTTCAGGTTGGCCTTGGTGCGCGCGGCGCGGCCCAGCGACACGATGGCGATTACCTTTTCCATGTCCTCTTCCAGCGCCGGGTCAATTTTGGAGCGGTCGGCGGCGGGGAAGTCGGTCAGGTGTACCGATTCGGGCGCGCCGGGGATGTTGCCCGCCACCAGGTTTTGGTACATGGTTTCGGTCATAAAGGGGATATACGGCGCGCACAGCGAGCACAGCGTGCTAAGCACGGTATACAGCGTTTCAAACGCGGCCAGTTTATCGCCCTTTAGGCCCTTGCCCCAGAACCGTTCGCGGCAGCGGCGCACGTACCAGTTGGAAAGCTCGTCCACAAAGGCGGCGATGGCGCGCGCGGTCTCGGTAATCTTAAGCTGGCCAAGCCCCTCGTCCACCGTAATAATCAGCGAATTCAGCCTGGACAGCACCCACTTGTCCATCAGGCTCAGGTCGGCCGGGCCGGCCTTCTGGCGGGCCGGCTCGTAATTGTCGATGGAGGCGTACAGCGTAAAGAAGGCGTAGGTATTCCACAGCGTGCCCATGAATTTGCGCTGCATTTCGCTGACCAGCTCGCCCGAGAACCGCTTGGGCAGCCAGGGCGCGGCGCTGGCGTAGAAATACCAGCGCACCGCGTCGGCGCCCTGTTTGTCAAGCACTTCCCAGGGGTCGACCACGTTGCCCAGGTGCTTGCTCATCTTGCGGCCCTCGGCGTCCTGCACGTGGCCCAGCACGATGCAGCTTTCAAAGGGCGCGCGGCCGAAGATCAGCGTGCCGATGGCCATAAGCGTGTAAAACCAGCCGCGGGTCTGGTCGATGGCCTCGGAAATGAAGTTGGCCGGGAAATTGGCCTTGAACACGTCCTGGTTTTCAAAGGGATAGTGCCACTGCGCGAAGGGCATGGAGCCCGAGTCGTACCAGCAGTCGATCACCTCGCTGGTACGGCGCATCTTCGCGCCGCACTTGGGGCAGGGGATGAGCACCTGGTCGATGTAGGGGCGGTGCAGCTCGATATCCTCGGGCACGTTTTCGCCCAGGCGGCGCAGCTCCTCGCGCGAGCCGATCACGTGGGTGTGCCCGCATTCGGCGCACACCCATACCGGCAGCGGGGTGCCCCAGTAGCGTTCGCGGGAAAGGCCCCAGTCGATCACGTTTTCCAGGAAGTTGCCCATGCGGCCGTCCTTGATGTTGTCGGGATACCAGGCAACCGCCTGGTTGGAGCCGATCAACGCGTCGCGCACCTTGGTCATGGCGATAAACCAGGTGGCGCGGGCGTAGTAGATAAGCGGCGTATCGCAGCGCCAGCAGAAGGGGTAATCGTGCTCGAATTTTTCGGTTTTAACCAGCAGCCCGGCCTGCTCCAGCGCGATAAGTATGGGCCGGTCGGCCTCCTTTACGAACATGCCCGCCCAGGGCGTGGCCTTGTCCATGCGGCCGCGGGTATCCACCAGCTGCAAAAAGGGCAAATCGTTTTCGCGGCCCACGCGCGCGTCGTCCTCGCCGAAGGCCGGGGCGATGTGCACGATGCCGGTGCCGTCGGTCATGGTTACATAATCGTCGGCCACCACGCGCCAGGCCGGCTTGTCCACCATCGCCGGCTGGAAGTCGAACAGCGGCTCGTACTGCATGCCCACCAGCGCGCTGCCGGGCATTTCGCACAGGGTTTCGTACTGGGCGTCCGCGCCCAGCACCGCGCCAAGAAGCGCCTTGCCCATGATGATTTCGCGCCCGTCCATGCGCACGCGCGCGTAGGCCGCGTCGGGGTTTACGCACAGCGCCACGTTGCTGGGCAGCGTCCAGGGCGTGGTGGTCCAGGCGTACAGATAGCCGTTTTCCTCGCCTTTTATCTTAAAGCGCACAAAGGCCGAGGTCTCCTTTACCGTCTTGTAGCCCTGGGAAACCTCGTGGCTGGACAGCGCGGTGCCGCAGCGCGGGCAATAGGGCACCACCTTGTGGCCGCGGTAGAGCAGCCCCTTTTCCGCAACCTGCTTAAGCGACCACCATACCGATTCGATGTAGTTGTTGTCGTAGGTGATATAGGGGTTCTCCATATCGGCCCAGAAGCCCACGCGCTCGCTCATGCGCTCCCATTCGCCCTTGTATTTCCACACGGACTTTTTGCATTCCTGGATAAAGGGCTCTATGCCGTACTGTTCGATTTGTTCCTTGCCGTCCAGGCCCAGCAGCTTTTCCACTTCCAGCTCCACCGGCAGGCCGTGGGTGTCCCAGCCGGCCTT
>CAWVLE010000307.1:0-8058 GCA_963929805.1 uncultured Eubacteriales bacterium
GTTTGAATGGCGATAGGCCGTCTATTCCCACCGTATAGCATCGTAACGTAAGATGGTAAAAATACGATGCCTTAGCGGTTCGCCGCGATTTGCTCTATCCGCTCAAGCGTCTCCCTACAAAAATCCTTAAGCGCCTGCGCGTCAAAATTTTCGCATTTGTCATTTGCGTAGGCGGTCATCATTGCCTGTATCAGCGGCGCGTAGCGCGCGTTTACCTGTGTAAGCGCCCACGCGCCGCCTTGCGCTTTACTCAGCACTCGTTTTTCTTCTAAAAAGGCCAGCGTGCGGCACAGGTTCAGCACGGTGTATACCGGGTTTTCCAAGGGGCGCTGCGCGCTTTCGCGCACATCCAGCAGTATGCTATCCAAATAATATTGTTCGGGTACGGGCCCAAATAGCGCTTCTATCGCGGGACCGCAAATTGCAATGCCTGATTGGCGTATGACGGTAAAATGCGCGGCCAGGTCTACGTCGGTCTGGCCCGTAGCGCGGCAATAGGCCGGCGCGTCATTGCGGCACGCCTCCAAAAACATGGGCGAAAAATGCAGTTCAAAAGGCGTGGGATAGACAAAATCCCGGCAATACTTTTCCAGCACCACGCTCATTTCCAACCCTCCGCGCGGCGCGTCGTCCATAAAGCGCACCAGCGCGCGGATTAAGGTCTCTTTCTGTGTCTGGGACGGCGCGCGGGATAACACGATAATAAAATCCACATCGCTCCTGAGCGGGTTAAAACACCCAAAGCAGATTGAGCCGTGTACATATACGCCCACGAATCCGTCGCCAAAGATCCGGCCCGCGCGCGCGGCGATCGCGCGGATTAGCGCGTTTACCTCCAAGCCAAACACCTCCCCTATTGGCGGCGCCATTTGCGCGATTGGACGCCAATTTTCCTCTCCCGGCAAAGGCAGGCCGCGCGGAGCGTATTTATCGCCCGGCGGCGCTTTTAGCGGCATGATAAGCGCGCCGTCCCGCTTAAAGCGCGGCGACGGCGCGTCTTATGCATTTTGGCGGCGCGCCATTACAGCTCCGCTACGCACTCGATTTCTACCAGTCCATCCATCGGCAGGCGGGCGACCTCTACGCAGCTGCGCGCGGGGAAGTTGCCGTCAAAATAGCTTTCGTATATTTTATTTACCGTGGCAAAATTGGCCAGATCTTTTACAAATATCGTGGTCTTTATCACTTTGCTGTAATCGGTACCGGCGGCCTTTAAAATTTCGCCGATATTTTTCATGGAAGCATGGGTCTGCGCTTCAATGCCGTCGGCCAATTTGCCCACGCTTACGTCGATGCCCAGCTGACCCGAAGTGTATACCAGATTGCCAATTTTTACCGCCTGTACATACGGCCCAATCGCCTTGGGCGCGCTGTCGGTATGAACTGTCGTTTTGCTCATGATAAAAATCCTCCCATGTATGTCTATTTATTATCCTCCGCCTTTTCACGGGGCAGGATGACGTTTAAGAGCAGCGCGATGATCGTAGCGATAACCACGGGCGATTTGCCGAAAATCATCGTAAAGCTCTCGGGGAACTGGCCAATGGAACCGGCCGCCTGAGAAACGCCTACGCCGAGCGCGGCCGCCAGGCCCACGATAGTGGTGGCGCGCGCGTCCATCTTTTGCGAGGTAACCAGCTTAATACCAGTCATCGCGATCGTGGAAAACACCGTAACCGTTGCGCCGCCCAGCACGCATTGCGGAATGGTGGTCAAAAGCGCCGAGAATTTGGGGAATATGCCCGCCAGCAAAATCAGCAGCGCCGCAAGCCCCATTACGCAGCGGTTTACCACCTTGGTGGTGGTAACGATGCCCACGTTCTGACTGTAGGTAGCCGTGGGAAGCCCGCCAAAAAACGCGGCGATAACGTTTGTTACGCCATAGGCTACGATGCCGCCCTGCAATTCGCTGTCGCTGGGTTCGCGCCCCATGCCGCCAATTGTAGTGGCGGTAAAATCGCCGATCGCCTGAATGGCGTTAATGGCGAACAACAGCCCGATCGCCACGCACGAGGCCAGGTCAAACTCAATGCCAAAATGGTTAAACGACGGCGCGGCTATGATCCCCGCGTCCGCGATATCCGAAAAGTTGACCATGCCAAAGCACATGGACAGCAAATAGCCCGCGCACATGCCGATCAATATGGAGGCCAGCTTTACAATGCCACGCCCGTAGTGGTTAAGCGCCACGACGACCGCCAGCGTGAAAAGCGCCACCAGCCAGTTTTGCCAGGAACCATATACCAGCGCCTCGGTCAAGCCGTTGGTATTCACGACAAGCTCGTAGGTGTTGGCCGTGCCGCCCGCCATGTAGTTAATGGCCGTAGGATAAAGCGAAAGGCCGATGGTAAACACGACTGTGCCCGTTACGATAGGCGGAAACAGCCGCCGTATATAGCGCACGCCCCCACCTACAAGCGCCGCCACAATACCGCCAACAATGACCGCGCCTAAAATAGCCGCCACGCCATGCTCGGTAGCCGCAATGGCCTGCATGCTGGGTACGTAGGCAAAGCTGATGCCCATTATAACCGGGAGGCCCGCGCCAAAATGATGCTTGGCCTTTCGCCCGCCGATCGGGAACAGCTGAAGCAGCGTGGAAATAGCCGATACTACCAGCGCCGACTGGATCAGGATGACGCGGTCGGCCTGCGCGAGCCCCGCCACATTGGCTACGATTATCGCCGGTGTGACGCAACCCACAATCATGGCCACTACATGCTGCAGCGCCAGTGGAAACGCCTGCCTGAGGGGTGGGATTCCGTCCAAATCAAAGATCGATGCGCGCGCCTTCGGTCCCATTGGTATTCCTCCTTTATTATAGCGCATGAATATTACGCTTTGGTTTTACGGTAGTAAGTATTTTCCAGCGGAAGCTTCGTGCGCAGAACGCCGTCCACGCGCATGGCGGCATGCGCGGCGGCAGGCGCGGTAGGCACGGCGCAGATCTCCCCTACGCCCTTGGCGCCGAAGGCGGACTGCCCTTCGTTGCCCTTTTCGATCAGGTGTACCTCGATGGGCGGCGCCTCGGTGGCGCGGATCAGGCCCAGCGTGCCGTATTTGGACAACACGCGGCCGTCCTTCATGACAAAATCTTCGGTCAACGCGAACCCCAACCCCATGACGACGCCGCCCTCGATTTGGCCCTCGCATGCCCTGGGGTTAATTACACGGCCCACGTCATGCGCGGCTACTACGCGCTTTACCCGCTTATTCTCATCCATAACGACCACCTGCGCGCCATAGCCATAGGCCACGTGGCTGACCGGGTTCTTCTTGGGGCTGCCCATCGGATCGGTCACGCCGCTGTACTCGCCGTAAAACTCGCGGCCTTCCAGCGCTTGCAGCGAACCGGCTTCCTTAAGCGCTTTTTTCAGATCCAGCGCCGCGCGGCGCGTCGCCTCGCCGGTAAACAGCGTCTGGCGGCTGGCGGTAGAGGTGCCGGAGTCGGGCGTACGGCCGGTATCCGCGCGTTCATGCACCACCAGCTCCGGCGAAAGAGCGGTTACCGTACACACGATGGAGGTACATACGGTTGCGACGCCCTGCCCCATGCAGGCGGCCGAGGTAAGTATGTGTACCTGGCCGTTTTCGACCAGCAGGCGGCATCTTCCTATATCGGGCAGGCCCACGCCGATACCGCTGTTTTTCATACAACCGGCAATTCCGGCATACGGATTCTGTTCAAATGCGGGGCGTACCGCCTCCAGGCATTCTGCAAAGGCGCAATCCTCGCTTGCAATCTGGCCGTTGGGCAATTCCATGCCCGGCCGTATCGCGTTTTTATAGCGTATCTCCCACGCGCTGATGCCCGCCTGTTGGGCCAGATCGTTCAGGTTCATTTCGCCCGCGAAACAGCTTTGGGTTACGCCAAAGCCGCGGAACGCGCCTCCGGGCACGTTATTGGTGTACACGCAGATGCCGGTAATATCTACATTTAGGAAATTGTATGGGCCGCCCGCGTGCGTACACGCGCGCTGCAAAACCGGGCCGCCCAGCGAGGCGTAAGCGCCGCAATCGGAAATGAGCAGCGCGCGCATGCCCAGCAGCTTGCCCTCCGCATCGCAGGCGGTGGATATATCGATTTCCATAGCGTGGCGCTTGGGGTGGATGTCCAAACTTTCCTGGCGGGAGAACTTGACCTTTACGGGCATGCCGGTAAGATATGCCATCAGCGCGGCATGGTGCTGTACGCTCATGTCCTCCTTGCCGCCAAAGCCGCCGCCCACCAGTTTGGAAACGCAGCGCACCTTTTCGGGCGCGATGGATAACATGCGGCTTATCTCGTGCTGTTCGTCGTATACCGACTGGGAACCTGTATAAACCGTAATCCCGCCCTCCCCATCGGGGATGCCGATCGCGCATTCAGGCTCCATGAAAGCGTGGTCGGTCATGGGGGTGGAATAGTGATGCGTGGCGATATACGCCGCCTGTTTAAAGGCCGCGTCCACGTCGCCGCGCTTGAGTTCCTGCTTAAAGAGAATGTTGCCGCCTTCGTGCAGCGGCGGCGCGTCCGGCTTCATCGCCTCCAACGGGTCGGTGATGGGAGTAAGCTCCTCGTACTCCACGTCGATCAGCGCAAGCACCTCGTCCAGCGTCTCCTTATGGCGCGTAGCGGCGATGGCGATTGCGTCGCCTATATAGCGGGTGATATCGCCCTGGGCGATCATTACATCCCAGTCGGGCACGATGTGGCCGCACTTGTTAAAGGGCACGTCGGCGGCCGTGGCGATGCGCACCACGTCCGGATGCGCCTGGGCGCGGCTGGTGTCGATCTTCAGCACGCGCGCGCGCGGGTAGGCGCTGCGCAGCGCTTTGGCATAAATCATGCCGGGCAGGGTGATATCGTCCACAAACAGACCGGTTCCCAGCACTTTTTCTTCTGTGTCCACACGCGCGAAATGCTCGCCCAGCAGCGCGGTTTCGTTAACCTTTTCCACCGGCCGGTTTTCACGGAAATAGCCGGCCGCCATCAGTATGGCGTCTTCTATTTTAACGTATCCGGTGCAGCGGCAGATATTGCCGCGCAGGGCCTGCTTCACCTCGGCGCGCGTAGGCGAAAGATTTTCATCCAACAGCGCCTTGGCCGCGATTACCATGCCTGGGATGCAAAAACCGCACTGCACCGCGCCCGCCTTGCCAAAACAATGCACGTACACCGCGCGTTCGCGCTCGGTCAGCCCTTCAACGGTCAAAATGTGCTTTCCGTCCATCTTAGAAAGCATCGTAATGCAGCTTTTTACCTTTTTGCCGTCCACCAGCACCGTGCATGTTCCGCACGCGCCCGAGCCGCAACCATTCTTTACCGAGGTAAGCCGAAGATCGTCGCGCAAAAAGTCAATCAGCTTTTTGTCCTGCTCCACCTCGTACTTTACATGGTTTACAAATAACGTGTACACAACCATTCCCCCTATCAGAGCCAAGACGACCGGGCGCGCTTTACATACCGCCCCAGCCCGCGCGCGCAGATCTGGCCGTCGCGCACGGCGATTTCGCCACCCAACAACACGTGACGGGGGCGGCCGGTGATTTCAAACCCCTCAAATGGGGTGTAGTCCACGTTCTGCAATTGGGTTTGGGCATGAATCAGCGAATGTATGCCCTTTTCCCACACCACGATGTCGGCGTCGCTGCCCACGCGCAGCGCGCCCTTTTGCGGATACATGCCAAACAGCTTGGCGACGTTTTCGCTAAGAAGCGCGCACATATCGCCCGGCGTAATCCTTTCGCGCGCCACAAAATAGCTATAGATCAGCTCCGGGCGGTGCTCTACGCCAGGCGCGCCGTTTGGAATTTTGGTAAAATCGTCCCGGCCCAGCGTCTTTTGCCCGTCGTAGTTAAAGCTGCAATGGTCGGTAGCGATGGTGTCTATCTGGCCGGTTTGAACGGCCTCGCACAACGCGTCCATATCCTGTGCGGCGCGCAGCGGCGGCGAACACACGTACTTCGCGCCCTCGAACCCTTCGCGCCTGTAGTTGGATTCGTCCAGCAAAAGGTATTGCGGGCAGGTTTCCACAAATACCTTTTGCCCGTTTGCGCGCGCCTTTTTAACCTCCTCCAGGCCCAGCGCGCTGCTTAAGTGTACGATGTTTACCGGGTGTGCGGCCAGGCGCGATATGTACAAAAGCCGCGAAATCGCCTCCGCCTCCACTTCGCCCGGTCTGGAGCGCGGGTGAGCGTCGGGGCCCATGTGACCGGCGGCCCGTTCGCGCGCGCACAGCGCGTTTACCAGCGTTCCGTTTTCGCAGTGTACGCCCACCACGCCGCCGATGCGGCGCATTTGCGTCAAAACATCTAAAATCTGCGCGTCGTCTACCCGCAGCGCGTCGTAGGCCATGTACAATTTAAAGGAGGTCACGCCCGCGCGCACCATCTCGTCAAGTTCGGCGCGCGTGCGCTCGTTCCAATCGGTAATCGCCATGTGGAAGGCGTAGTTGCAACTGCTTTTGCCCTCGGCCTTTTTATGCCAGGCGTCCAGCGCGTCGCGCAGCGTGCCGCCCTTGTCCTGGGTGGCAAAATCCACAATGGTGGTCGTGCCGCCGGCGAGCGCCGCGGCCGTACCGCTGGCAAAATCGTCGGCGGTTAGCGTAACGCCGTTATCCATATCAAAATGGGTATGCGCGTCGATAAAGCCGGGAAATACCATGCAGCGGCTTGCGTCAATCACCTCATCGCCGCTCTCCGGCGCAATGCCGGGCGCGACGCGCGCAATTTTCCCGTTTTCCACCGCGATATCGCCCAGAAAACTGCCATCGGGCGTGACCAGCACGCCGCCCTTTATAATCTTCATGGCATTTCCCTCCTGTCGCCCGGCGCCTTTACAGGCACCAGGGCGCGTCCTGAATGACCGTGCGCATCAGCGCCACCAGCGGCGGATAGGTGCGGCTGTCCTGCGTCAGTACCGATTCATATTCCTGCCCGGCAAAGCGGATTTTTACCAGCTGCGCCGCCTTATCCAGCACCACAAAGCCGGCGTTTTCGCTGTCGGCAAAATCCTCCAGGCTCTCAAACAGCGTAAATTTATCCTTATAGGGCGCGCTGTCGTACGGGCAGAACACGCGGCAATTTCCGCACTCGTTGCACATTTTGTCTATGTGAATGATCTGCTCTCGCGCCATACCCGGAACGCGCAGCGCAATGTTGGCGCGGTTGGGACACACGTCCACGCAGTTCTCGCACACAAGTTCGCAGCCCAGGCAGCGGTTGGCCTCTTCCTTGGGCTCCTGGCAATGGCACAGATACTGCCGGCGCGCCTTTAGCAGCGCCGTATCCTCGTTAAGGGGCGCGTCCGGCGCCTCCAGGCCGGTAATCGCGCGTACGGCCGCGGCCGCGTCGGCGATGGCTTCTACCACGGTAGCCGGGCCGCGCAGGGCGTCGCCCACCACAAACAGCCGCTGGTTGACCTCAAGCGACTCGGGCAGCGAGCGCGCATTGAGCGTGACGCCGTTTCCAGACAAGAACTTAGCGTCTACCCGCTCGCCAATCGCGCTGATTAGCGTATCGCAGTCGATCTTCACGCGTTCGCCCGTCGCGACCGGGCTGCGCCTTCCGCTTGCGTCCGGCGCGCCCAACGCCATCTTATCGCATAGCAACTGCCCCTCTTCCAGCGACACGGGCGCGAGCAGCTCCATAAACTGCACGCCGTCCTGTATGGCCAGCTCCAATTCTTCCGCGTCGGCCGGCATTTCGCGCTGGGTACGGCGGTATACCAGGCGCACATGCTTTACGCCCTTTGCGCGCTTTGCGGAACGCGCGGCGTCCATCGCGGTGTTTCCGCCGCCGATTACGACCACGTTTTGACCGAGGTTTAGCGAATCGGGCGCTTTTTTCCGGGCCAGCAAAAAGTCCAGTACGTTCATCGCCTGGCCCTTTTCCAGGCGCAGGCTGCCGTGCGACCACGCGCCTATAGCCAGTATCACATGCGTGTAGCCCGCCCCGAGAAGCGCCTCGGCCGAATCTACCCGCGTGTTCAGGCGGATTTCCACGCCCAGTTTTTCCAGCATCGCCGCGTCGTTGTCTATGGCCTCGTCAGAAATTCTAAAATCCGGAATGACGTGC
>CAWVLE010000308.1:0-4932 GCA_963929805.1 uncultured Eubacteriales bacterium
ACTGCCCGAACCCGGCGCCCAAAATTTGTGCGACGTCATATCCAGGGAGGCCGCGCAGATGATACGCCAGCACGGGCCCAAGTATCAATACGGCCGCGGCTGCCTGTCCGACGGGGTGATCGGATGCTGGATGGCCAGGTGTGCCGGAATCGACGGCGTTTTGGACGAGGAAAAGGTTAAATCGCACCTGAAAAGCGTATTTAAGTACAACTTTTTGCAGGACTTCAGCGCGCATTCCAACCCGCAGCGCCCCGGCTTTTGCCTGGGAAACGAGGCCGGCCTGCTGCTGTGTACCTGGCCGAACGGCGGAAAGCCCGCGCTGCCCTTCATATACAGCGACGAGGTGTGGACGGGAATCGAGTATCAGGTGGCCTCGCACCTGATTATGTGCGGCCTGGTGGACGAAGGCCTGCGCATAGTTAAGGCGCTGCGCGCGCGCTACGACGGCTATAAACGCAACCCGTTCGACGAATATGAGTGCGGGCACTGGTACGCGCGCGCCATGGCGTCCTACGCCCTGATCCAGGCCTTCTCGGGCGTCTGGTACGACGCGGCGGCAAAAATTTTGCACATGAAACCGGCCGTAAGCGGCGATATGCAGGTGTTCCTGTGTACCCAAACCGGCTATGGCCACGCGGGCATCAAAAACGGCGCGCCCTATTTCCGCCCGGTATACGGACAGGTGCCAATCGATAAAATCGTAATGGATTAGCCGGATGAGCGGCCGGGCCGCAAAACAGGGGCCGAAGTGTCAGATAAAAGCGCCGGAAAACGGGCGGAAGGGGGATGAGGGGGAACGGGGGACGACGGGCGACAAAAAGGGAGGCGTAGCCGACTAGCGAGGCGATTTGTAAAATCGCCGACGCGTACCCGGCGCGCCGCCAACGGCGGGGTGACGGGCGATAAAGGGGGAGCCAAGGAAGGGAGACGGGCGGCAAAGGAGATAACGGGCGGTCGCTTGCCGTGCGCCGGCGCGGATGATATAATCGGGTGAGGCGGTTTAAGCCCGCAAAAACGCAGGCAGGCGGCGGCGCGCGCGTTGGCGCGAATACCACCAGCGCGCAAAGACAGCGCGGCTATAGCAAAAACGCGGGCGGCGCGCGCGTTGGGGCATTTGATTTTACAGCCATAGCCGGAGGGGCAAAAGTGAAACAGGTCAATTTGACGCAGGGACCCATTTTTCAAAGGCTCGTCAGGTTTTCGTTGCCGATGATTGCGGGCAATTTTTTGCAGCAGATATATAACCTGGTGGACACGCTGATCGTGGGCAAGTATATCGGCGCGGAGGCGTTGGCCGCCGTGGGCTCCGCCTATACGCTGATGATTTTTATTACCTCCATCGTCATTGGGCTTTGCATGGGAAGCGGCGCGTTTTTTTCGGCGGATTACGGCGCGGACGGACAAGACGGCCTGTACGAGGACGTGCGGCTGTCGTTCTGGTTTATTTTGGCGGTTACCGGGGCGCTGTATCTTGTTATCTACCCCGGCATGGGGCTTATTTTGCGGCTGCTTCAAACGCCGCCGGAACTGATGGCAATGACCCGGGAATACGTATCGGTGGTATTTACAGGCATCGCGTTTACATTTTTATACAACTTTTTTGCCTATCTGCTTAGGGCCATGGGCAATTCCATGACGCCGCTGGCGTTTCTTGCGGTTTCCGCCGTCATGAATATCGCGCTGGACATCTGGTTTGTCGTAGGGCTTGATATGGGCGTGGGCGGCGCGGCGTGGGCCACGGTGATTGCGCAGGCGGCGGCGGGCGTGGGAATCGCGGTTTACGCCGTGGCAAAACTGCCGGCGCTGCGCGCAGGCGCGCGCGGCGGACGCAAAGCGCGCAGGCTTTGGCAGATTATCGTAAACGGCGTGGCCACGGGCATCCAGCAGTCGGTTATGAACTTTGGCATATTAATGATACAGGGCCTGGTAAACAGCTTTGGCTGGGCGGTTATGGCCGCCTTTGCCGCCGCCGTAAAAATCGACACCCTGGCGTACATGCCCGCGCAGGAATTTGGCAACGCCTATTCGCTTTTCGTTTCCCAGAATTACGGCGCGCAAAAGCGGGAACGCATCCGCAGGGGAACGCGCGTGGCCTTTTGCGCGTCGGCCGGGTTTTGCCTGGCCGTGTCGGCGGTCATTTTCGCGTTTGCGGGCAACCTGATGGGGCTGTTTATCGACGCGGGCCAGACGCGCATCATCGCGGAAGGGGTAAGGTATTTAAGGATTGAAGGCGCCATGTATGTGGGCATCGGCGTCCTGTTTTTGTGGTACGGTTTTTTCCGCGGCGTGGGCAGGCCGCATATTTCGCTGATCCTTACGGTGATTTCCCTGGGAACCCGGGTGGCGCTGTCCTACGCGCTGGCGCCCAACACGCCCCTGGGCGTGCTGGCGATCTGGTTATCCATTCCCGCCGGTTGGCTGCTGGCGGACGCGGCCGGGCTGTATTTTTACCGGCGCGCAAAGGCGATAAGGTAAATTTGCCCGCGCGGGCGGCCGGCGCGGCTTTGCCGCCTTTTCCCTATGGGGCCGGTATTTCTTCGTTTGGACGCGGCAAAATAGCCGGTCTGTGCTATAATAGCTTACGCGATAATGTATTTACGCGCGCCCCGCGGCGGGGCGGCATAGGCGAAGGGAGCGTTTGCGGGCGATGGAGCGAAAGACGGACGCGCCGGGCGCGATTTTGGTGCGCGGCGCCCGGGTACACAATTTAAAAAATATCGATGTGGATATACCGCTTAACCGGATTGTGGGCATAGCGGGCGTGTCCGGGTCGGGCAAATCCTCGCTCGCGCTGGGCGTGCTGTACGCCGAGGGCTCGCGGCGCTACCTGGATGCGCTGTCCACCTATACCCGCCGGCGCATGACCCAGGCCGCCCGCGCGGACGTGGAAGAGGCGCTGTACGTGCCCTCCGCGCTGGCGCTTAACCAGCGCCCGGGCGTGCCGGGCATACGCAGCACGTTCGGCACGGGCACCGAACTGCTAAACGGCCTGCGGCTGATGTTTTCCCGGCTGGCTAGCCACCGCTGCCCCAACGGGCACGCGCAGCGGCCCACGCTGGCCGTGGCGGCGGGGCAACCGCTTACCTGCCCGGTGTGCGGGGCGGTGTTTTATCCGCCCTCGGCCGAGGAGCTGTCCTTTAACAGCCAGGGCGCCTGCCGCGCCTGCTCGGGCACGGGCATTGTACGCGTGGTGGACCGGCAAACGCTGGTGCCGGATCCATCGCTCAGCATCGATCAGGGCGCCGTGGCGCCGTGGAGGACGCTGATGTGGTCGCTGATGACCGACGTGTGCCGGGCGATGGGCGTGCGCACCGACGTGCCCTTTCGCGATTTGACCGACCGGGAAAAGCAGATTGTGTACGACGGCCCGGCCGAAAAAAAGCACATCTTTTACCGGTCGCCCACCACCGGCCAGGTGGGCGAGCTGGATTTTACCTATTACAGCGCGGTGCACACCGTCCAAAACGCGCTTTCCAAAGTGCAGGACGAAAAGGGCATGAAGCGGGTGGAAAAATTTTTAAGGGAGGAACCCTGCCGCGAATGCGGCGGCACGCGCCTGTCCGACGCGGCGCGCGCGCCCACGCTGCGCGGGATTAACCTGGCCGGCGCCTGCCATATGACGCTTGGCGAATTGATTGATTGGGTAAAAGGCGTGCCCGGATCGCTCGACGAACAGATGCGCCCCATGGCGCAAAGCATATGCGATTCCTTTCTGGGCACGGCCGGGCGGCTTAAGGATTTGGGGCTGGGCTATCTGGCGCTGGACCGGGCCGCCTCCACGCTGTCCACCGGCGAACGCCAGCGCATGCAGCTGTCCCGCGCGGTGCGCAACCGCACCACCGGCGTGCTGTACGTGCTGGACGAACCTTCTATCGGGCTGCATCCGTCCAACCTGGAAGGGCTAAACGCGGTCATGCGCGATCTGGTGGCGGACGGCAACACGGTCGTGCTGGTGGATCACGACACGCGCGTGCTGTCCGCGGCCGACTGGATTATCGAATTGGGCCCGGGCGCGGGCGCGGCGGGCGGCCGCCTGGTGGCCCAGGGCACGGTTAGCCAGCTGGGCGAGAACCCCCAATCGATAATCGGCCCGTTTTTGTGCGGTAAAAGCCGGTTGGACACACGGCCGCGCGCGCAAAACCTGTTTGAAAAGGGCGCGCTGCGCCTTGAGACCGGGGCCATACACACGGTAAAGCCGCTCGAGGCCGCCTTCCCCAAGGGCAGGCTCAGCGTGGTAACCGGCGTGTCCGGTTCGGGCAAGACCACGCTCATTCTGGAAAGCCTGATCCCCGCGCTGGAATCGCTCATCGAAAAAAGGCCCCTGCCCGCGCACGTGCGCTCGGTCCAGGCCGGCGGCATCGGCCGGGTAAAGCTGATCGACGCCACGCCCATCGGCGTCAACGTGCGCTCCACGGTGGCCACGTACGCCGGCGTTCACGACGAGCTGCGCAAAATTTTTGCCAAAACCGCGGACGCCGCGCGCCTGGGCTACAAGGCGGGCGATTTTTCCTACAACACCGGAAAACTGCGCTGCCCGATGTGCGACGGCACGGGCGTCATCAGCCTGGACGTGCAATTTTTGCCCGACGTGGACATCCCCTGCCCCCAGTGCCGCGGCTCGCGCTACGCAAAGGAGGCCGGGCTTGCCCGCTATGTGGGCCCGTCCGGCCAGGCCTATTCGCTGCCCCAGCTGATGGCCATGGATATCGACCGCGCGCTGGAGGCCTGCGCCCGGCTCAGGCTGGTAAGCCAGCGGCTGCGGGTGCTTAAGGATTTGGGCCTGGGCTACCTCACGCTGGGCGAGGCCACGCCCAGCCTGTCCGGCGGCGAGGCGCAGCGGCTTAAACTGGCCAGCGAAATGGGGCGCGCCCAGTCCGACAGCGTGTTCGTGTTTGACGAGCCCACCATCGGGCTGCACCCGCTTAACGTGCG
>CAWVLE010000309.1:0-2510 GCA_963929805.1 uncultured Eubacteriales bacterium
GCGGGACAGGTGGGTTCCACCACCGCGTTTGCGTTGCTGGATTCGGGCCTGGTCAGCGACCTGGCGCTCATCGATATAAATACGGTAAAAGCGGGCGGCGAGGCGCTGGACCTGGCGCACGGAATACCGCTGTGCCCGCCGGCGGATGTCGTGTGCGGCGATTACGACGCGTGCGCCGGAGCGGATATCGTCGTCATTTCGGCGGGCGTGAACCAGAAAAAAGGGGAATCGCGCATCGATTTGACGCGACGCAACGTGGCGGTGTTTCGCGATGTGGTGCCGCGGATCGCGCATAGCGCGCCCGACGCAATTTTGCTGGTTGCTACGAACCCTGTGGATATTCTGACCTTTGAAGCGCTGCGATTGAGCCGCTTTGAACGGGAGCGGGTAATCGGTTCGGGCACGGTGCTGGATACGTCGCGCCTGAGGTACCTGCTTTCACGGCATACGGGGGTAGATGCGCGCAACGTACATACGTATGTGCTGGGCGAGCATGGCGACAGCGAACTGCCTGTGTGGAGCCTTACGCGCATTGCCGGTATGACCATGGACCAGTTCTGCGAAAATTGCCCGGGCTGTCAGGGCAGATTGTCGCAAATCGCGCGCGACGAATTTGACGAGCAGGTGCGCCACGTGGCCTACACCATCATCGAAAAAAAGGGCGCTACGTATTACGCGGTGGCGCTGGCCATACGGCGCATTGTTGAGGCCATACTGCGCGACGAACGATCCATACTGACCGTATCGACCCTGTTGCAGGGCCAATACGGCCTGGAAAACGTCTGCCTCAGCCTGCCCGCCATTGTGGGCGCGCGCGGCGCAGAACGCGCCATGCAGGTGCCGCTGGACATGCAGGAATTGGACGCGCTGCGCATGAGCCATAAAATTCTCAGCGGAATTCTAAATGAATTATACGATGAATAGTTGGCAACGCGCGCGCTACGGTGTATAATATATACGTAAGCGTTGGAGGAGAGGGCGGTTATTATGGCGCGACAGCATTTTGATCCGAGAGATATTGCGCGAAACAGGGTGCTTGGCGGGTTGGGGTATCTTTCCATCCTGTTCATTATACCGCTTATCGCATGCAGAAATTCGCGCTATGCGCGCTATTGCGCCAATCAGGGCCTGCTGGTGATGATCGTGCAGATCGCGGTGGCGCTGGTCTTTTGGGTGCTGGGCTGGATGCTGGGTTGGATTCCGGTCATCGGCTGGCTTGTAGGCGCGGCAAAGTGGCTGGTCAATGCCGTCATAAGCCTGACGGTTATCTATCACGCCATCCTGGCCATAAGCAGCGGCGACGCGCGAGAGATGCCGTTCATTGGGCATATTACCCTGATTAGATAATTCTTTACCAAAGCGAGGAGTATGAATTATATGAGCGAGAAGTACTATACCATGAATGTGGCCGGGCTTACCCGCAAATTGCCGCTGTGCCCCGTAAACGATTCGCTGTCCATCGGCGCGTTTGTGATATTTGGCGACGTGGAGCTGACCGAAGCCTGCGCCGCCGAGCTCGCGCGGCGCGCGCCCGAACACGACGTGCTGATCACGGCCGAATCCAAGGGAATTCCGCTGGTGTACGCAATGGCCCGCCAGCTGGGTGAAAACCGCTACCTGCTGGCGCGCAAATCGCCCAAGCTTTATATGCGCAACGTGCATACTACGCGCGTAAATTCCATTACTACCGAAAAGGAACAACTGCTGTGCATCGATCAGGACGACGCCGACTTCATGTGCGGCAAACGCGTGCTGATTGTGGACGACGTGATTTCCACCGGCGAATCGCTGCGCGCGGTAGAACAGCTGGTGTGCGAGGTGGGCGGTATCGTGGCCGGCCGAATGGCGATCCTGGCCGAGGGCGACGCGCAGAATCGCGACGACATCATCTATCTGGAAAAACTGCCCCTGTTTAACGCGGACGGCACGGTAAAATAAATTTGCCCGGCGCGCGGGGCGCCATTGCCAAAACAAATTTCGCTCCGGCAATTAACGCCGGGGCGATTTTTTAGCCCACGTCTTCCCCTTAAAGCGCAAGGCGCACAAACGCGTAAAGCAGCGCCAGGAATATCAGGTTGACCGCGGTAAAGCACGCGATGTAGCGCGCCGGACGCGCGCCTTCGCATTTTATGTACAGCTTAAAGGAAATAAGGCTGGCCAGCGAGGCCACCAGCGTGCCCAACCCGCCCAGGTTTACGCCGCGCATCAGCGCGGTCGCGCCATCGGTAAAGGGGGAAAGCACCAGCGCGGCAGGCACGTTGCTGATTATCTGGGAAAGCAGTATGCCCCATTCCAATTCGCGGCCACGCAGATATTGCGTAAGCATTTCGCGCACAGTATCCAGTCTGGACAGATTGCCTACAAACACAAAAAAGCAGACGAACGTGGCCAGCAGCGCGTAATCTATGCGCGCGAATACGCGCCTGTCAAATATCAACAGCCCCACCGTTACGATGGCCAGACACCATATATGGCTGACCAGTTTAAAAACGCACAGAAGGCATACAAGA
>CAWVLE010000310.1:0-5629 GCA_963929805.1 uncultured Eubacteriales bacterium
AAGCGAACTTGCAAACAAGGTTTCTTACTTAAACGTAAGTGACCGCCGTTTGCAAGTGACGCTGACGCCGTAAGCAAAACCCGCTTCCTAATCTTTTTTTCAGAAGCGGTTTTTGCGTTTGCAGGCTTTATCAGCGCTCTGAAGGCGAAGCGATGCGGAAAACCCGCGCCGCTTCGCCCTCTGTTTTTTCCGGGATAAGGCCCGCTACGCCCGCGGCGCTATTGGCCCGAGGAAACCTCGCGCAGCGCGCGCAGGCTTTCCCCGTCCAAACGCCAGTCCATCGCCTGCAGGTTGGACATAAGCTGGGCGGGGGTTTTCATGCCGGCCAGCACCACCGAACCGGGCAGATTATCCAGTATAAAGCGCACCGCGACGGCGGGTATGGGTTTATCCAGCCGTTGGGCGACGCCGCGCATCACGTCCACAATTTGCAGATTTTTTTTAAGCTTTTCGCCGTGGAAATTTACGTACGCCGGGCGGCTGCGCCGGTCGTCCGGGCCGAAGGCGGCAATGTTGGCCTCGGCGTACTTGCCGGTCAATATGCCCTGGCCCAGGCTGCCCCAGGACATGGGCGTAAGGGACATCTGTTCGGCCAGCTCAACCAGATCGGCCTCGTGTTCGCGCCGCGCCAGGCTGTATTCGTCCTGCACCGACACAAAATGCCGCGCATAGGGCCTGTAGGACGCTATATTGGAAAGATCCGCGTTGGAAAAGCCAAAATAGCGGATCATCCCTTTTTCGCGCAGCCGTATAAGCGCGTCTACCACATCGTCCGCGGGCGTCACGCCGTCAAAGTAGTGTATCTGGTACAGGTCCACGTAGTCGGTGCCCAGCCGCCTCAGGCTTTCCGCCAGCGCCTGCCGTATCCAGCCGGGCGAATTATCATATGTGCTGGGCGCGCCCGGATGTACGCGCACGCCGAATTTTGTGGCGATTATGGCGCGCTTGCGGTCCGCGCCCAGCGCGCGTCCCAGCGTGCGTTCGCTGTGGCCCAGGCCGTACACGTCGGCCGTATCGAAAAAGTTGACGCCCATATCCAGCGCGCGCCGCACCGTTTCGATCATCGCCTGATCGTCCACCGCGCCCCAGCCGTATCCGCCCATCGGGCAACCGCCCATGCACAGCCGCGATACCGTAAGATCGCTCTTAGCCAGATTGACCTTTTCCATTGCCGGCCTCCCCGCGCGCGCACAGATAGCGCGCCGCTTTTTTAAACACCCGTATCACCGTTTCCAGAAACAGGCACAGGTCGAAGAACAGCGACTGGTTAAGCACGTAAATCACGCGCAGCCGGTTTTTCTCGGCCAGCACCTGTTTTTCGTAGATTTCGTCGGCGTTTTCGCCGCCCACGATTTCGTCCAGATTGATAAAATGGATGGAACTTATATCGCTGATGCCCGGGCGCACGTCCAGTATGATCTTCTCCGCGCCCTGATAGCGGTCGGTATAGCGCGTCAGCTCGGGCCGCGGCCCGATAAAGCTCATGTCCCCCTTGATAATGCTGAGCAGCTGAGGCGTTTCGTCCAGCTTGGTTTTGCGCAACAGCTGGCCCACCCGCGTAATGCGCGCGTCGCCCAGGGCCGTTGTGCCCCCGCCCCGCTTTTCGGCGTCGGCCACCATGGACCGGAATTTGAATATGCGGAAAGTGCCGCCCCGATAGCCCGCGCGCACGCCCCGGTAAAACACCGGCCCGGGCGAATCCAGCCGTATCGCCAGCGCGATAACGCCGTATACCGGCAGCATGGGAACCAGCAGCACCAGCGCGCACACAAAGTCCAGCGCGCGCTTGACCACGTCGTTATACAAAGATTTGCGCCTGTACCCCTCAAGCGTAACGCCGCGCGCGATCACCCGGTCGATGTATGCCGTCAGTCTCATATATCCCTACCGCTTTCCCCAAATTGGCACGCGCCCAACGCGTACAGGTAAAGTATATCAATTGGAGGCCCGTTCGCGCAAGTCCCCGGACGCCTTTTTACGCTCGGGCAGCTGGGCGAGCAGTATGGCGGCAAACACCAGCGCGCAGCCCGTCAGCTCGCGCGGGGAGAGCGCCTCGCCCAAAATCACCCAGCCCGACAGCACCGAAAACACCGATTCCAAACTCAATATCAGCGACGCCACGACCGGGTTTACGTTTTTCTGAGCGACAATTTGCAGCGTGTAGGCCACGCCGCAGGACATTACGCCCGCGTAGAGTATGCTCGCCCAGGCCGAAAAAATGGCGTCAAGGCTGGGCGACTCAAACAAAAACATGCCCGCGCCCGACAAGATGCCGCAGGTAAAAAACTGGATGCAGCTAAGCGCCACGCCGTCGGCCCTGGGCGAAAAATAGTCTATAATCAATATGTGCAGCGAAAAGGCCAGCGCGCACAGCATAATCAGCGCGTCGCCCGTGCCGATGCTGAAGGATTCGTTAATACACAACAGGTACATGCCCGCCACGGCGATCAACACGCTGAGCCACACCGCGGCCCGCACACGCTTGCCCACAAATATGCCCAGCAGCGGCACGATGACGATGTACAGCGCCGTAATAAAGCCCGCCTTGCCCACCGTGGTTTGGGCTATGCCGAACTGTTGCAGGCAGCTGGCCACGCACAGGGCCACGCCGCACAGTATGCCGCCCACCCACATCGCGCGCCCGCCGCCCGCCGCCGCGCGGCCCGAAGACCGGCGCCTATAGATAACCAGCGGCACAAGCAC
The DNA here is from genome assembly GCA_963929805.1 of uncultured Eubacteriales bacterium. Classification (GTDB taxonomy): domain Bacteria; phylum Bacillota; class Clostridia; order Christensenellales; family Aristaeellaceae; genus CAWVLE01. The sequence continues at coordinate 2,704 of CAWVLE010000310.1, forward strand.
CGCGCCGCCCAGCACCGAGCGCACCGCGTTAAAGGTAAAAGGCTCCACATAGTCCATCCCCACGCTCTGGGCCACGAACGCGGCGCCCCATATCAGCGCGGTCAGTGCAAGCAGCGCGCAGCTGCCGGTGCGGTTTAATCGCATGGGTTCTCTCTCCATCCGTATAAACAATTTTAGAAACGATATTATTATACCATCGCGCGTGGCAAATTCAAGTTAAAACGCGCGGCCCGTTTGGGGATGAAAGCGCGGTTTATACCTGTATAATAGTTAACCTTAATATGCTATGATAATTTAAATACCGTATCATTTTATTTGAAAGGGAATAAATTTATGGCTGTAAAAAAAAGTACGTCCGAATCCCGGCCGGTTGCGCGCTACGCGGCCGATCCCGCGCAGGGGCTCACCCAGAAAATGGCGCTGGAAAGGGCAAATCAGGGGCTGTCCAACCGCGCAAGCGCGCATGTGGGCAAGACCGGCGCGCAGATTTTGCGCACCAACCTGCTTACGCTGTTTAACGGGCTAAACGCCGCGCTGGCGGCGCTGGTGCTGATGACCGGCTCCTACCGCAACGCGCTGTTCATGATCGTGATACTGTTTAACGTCATTATCGGCACGGTGCAGGAATGGCGCGCCAAGAAAATGGTGGAAAAGCTTCAGCTGATTTCCGCGCCCACCGCCACGGTCATCCGCGACGGGCAGGCCCAATCGGTCGCGGTGGAAGATATCGTGCTGGACGATATCATGCGCCTTTCTTCCGGCATGCAAATCTGCGCCGACGCCATCGTGGTAGAGGGCGTGTTTGAGGTAAACGAATCCATGCTGACCGGCGAATCTGACCCGGTAACCAAACGCGCGGGCGATCAGTTAATGTCGGGCAGTTTTGTGGTATCGGGCAGCGCGCTGGCGCGCGTGGAGCACGTGGGCGATGAAAATTACGCCGCCCAGCTGGCCCGGGACGCGCGCAGGCTGAAAAAGCCCAATTCGGAATTGATGAGCTCGCTTAACCGGCTGATCAGGGTAATCAGTTATTTCATCGTGCCGCTGGGCGCGCTGCTGTTTTCGCGCCACTATTTTATCGTGGGCGACAGTTGGGAACAATCGGTCATCTCCACGGTGGCGGCCATGGTGGGCATGATCCCCGAGGGGCTGATTCTGTTAACCAGCGTGGCGCTGGCCGTGGGCGTAATACGCCTGGCCGCGCGCAAGACGCTGGTGCAGGAGCTTTACTGCATGGAAACGCTGGCGCGCGTGGACGTGCTGTGCCTGGACAAGACGGGCACCATCACTACGGGCGAAATGGAATACCGCGGCATGACGGCGCTTTACGGCGAAGAAAGCCAGGCCGAACAGCGCCTTAAAATGTTGACCGGCGCGCTGGAGGAGGACAACCCCACTTTCCGCGCGTTGAAGGCGCGCTTTGCAGGCGTGCCAGGGGCTGTCGTCCAGCGCGTGCCCTTTTCCTCGGCGCGCAAATGGAGCGGCGCGCGCTTTGAGGGCGGGCCCACGCTGGTTTTAGGCGCGGGCGAATTTGTGCTGGGCGAAGGGTACCAGGCGCTGCGCCCGCAGGCGGAAAAAGCGGCGGAAAACGGGCTGCGCGTACTGGTGCTGGCCGAAAGCGAATCCGGCTTTCAGGGCGAGCACGGCCTGCCGGACGGCCTGCGCGCGCGCGCGCTGATCTACATCGGCGACACCGTGCGCGCCGAGGCGCCCGACACGCTCAAATTTTTTGCCGGCCAGGGCGTAACGGTAAAGGTCATATCGGGCGACAATCCGCGCACCGTGGCCGCGGTGGCCGCGCGCGCCGGCCTGGCTAACGCCGCAAGTTTGGTGGACGCCTCCACGCTCAAAACCGAGCAGGCGCTTTTCGAGGCGGCGGATAAATACACGGTGTTCGGCCGCGTCACGCCCGCGCAGAAACAGACGCTGGTGCGCGCGCTCAAGGCGCGGGGCCATACGGTGGCCATGACCGGCGACGGCGTAAACGACGTGCCCGCGCTCAAGGACGCGGATTGCTCCATCGCCATGGCCTCGGGCAGCGACGCCGCGCGGCAGGTGGCCAACCTGGTGCTGTTGGATTGCAATTTCGCCTCCATGCCCCAGGTGGTGATGGAAGGACGCCGGGTCATCAACAACATACGCCGTTCGGCCTCGCTGTTTTTGACAAAGACCATTTTTTCCTTTCTGCTTACGCTGTGCTCGCTTTTCCTAGGCAGCGGATACCCCTTCGTGCCCATTCAGCTTACGCTGTTTTCCTCGGTAGCCATCGGGCTTCCCTCGTTTTTCCTGGCGCTGGAGCCCAACCGTTCCCGCGTGGAGGGACGTTTTTTGTACACCGTCATCAAGCAGGCGCTGCCCGGCGCCCTGACCATCGCGCTGGGCGTGGAAACGCTGATCGCGCTGTGCGCCTGGCGCGCGCTGCCCGATTCCACCAGCGCCACGCTGTGTACGCTTTATATGGTGGCGGTCGGGCTGATGGTGCTGTTTCGGGTGTGCCTGCCGTTTAACCCCATGCGCGTGGGCGTGTTTTTGCTGTGCGTGGCGCTGCTGGCGGCCAACATTTTGGTTATTCCCGGCATGTACTCTTTGACGCCGCTCGGCTCAAACGAGCTGGCGACGCTATTAATCGCCTGCGCGGCCGCGGCCGTAGCGTTGCCCCTCTTGTCCTACCTGGTGGGACGGATCGATATATGGCTTTCGCGCCGCCGTTCCAACGCGCGCGGATAAACGTTTTTCCGCGGCTTTCAATAGTTTTTACCTATAATTGACAGCAGACACATAATGCGCTATACTGAAGCAGGGGCGGCGTTGCGCCGCCCTCAGGATGTTGACAAAGTCGACATCCTGACAGAGCGCTTAGAATGCCTGCAAGACAAGGAAGCGAACTTGCAAACAAGGGAGCTTACTTAAACGTAAGTGACCGCCG
>CAWVLE010000311.1:0-3989 GCA_963929805.1 uncultured Eubacteriales bacterium
CCGGTGGCTTTTGGACAGTTTTTTACCGCTGTGGTTCAGGCGTTGAATCAGTTCCTGAGCGTTATCCATCTGCATCCTCCACGATAACAAATATATCTTGGCAGGCCATAGCGCGCGCCCGGCCTGCGATCAAGGTTTGCCGATGCAGGTATTGTACGCCAAATTGCAATTTTTTGCAAGCTAAATGTATAAATCCTTCTAAATTTTGTTAAATTATCAAATTAATAAAGGGTTTTTGGATGATGTGCCGCAATCTATGCATATTTTTGGATTCATGACGGGACGATGAACCGTGCGGGCGTGTTATTTTACGGTGAAAATCGCATGCAAACTTTTCCAATAGCCGGGCGCGTGCTATAATAGGAAAGTAAATACCTTTTTAATGAAAAATTTGGGGGTTCTTCATGATGGGTATATTTTCCGTCGCCATCGACGGGCCGTCGGGCGCGGGTAAATCCACGGTAGCGCGCGCGTTGGCCGCCCGGACGGGGGCGCTGTATCTGGATACCGGGGCGATGTACCGCGCGGTGGGGTTGTATATGCTGCGCGCGGGCGTGGATCCGCGCGACGCCGCCGCCGTGGCGCAACGGGTGGACGGGGCCGACGTGCGGGTCCAATACGTGGACGGACTGGGCCAACGGGTATATCTGGGCAGGGAGGATGTGTCCGAACAGATCCGCCAGCCGCGGGTATCCATGGCGGCTTCGGCGGTATCGGCCGTGCCGGCCGTGCGCGAACGCATGGTAGATATGCAGCGCCAGATCGCGCGCGGACACAGCGTGGTAATGGATGGGCGCGATATCGGCACCAAGGTGCTGCCCGACGCCACGTTAAAGGTATATCTAAGCGCGGACAGCGCGGTTCGGGCCCGGCGCCGCTATGAGGAGCTGCGCGCAAAGGGCGCGACGGACACCTACGAACAGGTATTGGAGGAAATGAAGCGGCGCGACTATGACGACAGCACGCGCGCCGCGTCCCCGCTGTGCCAGGCGGACGACGCGGTATTTGTGGACTCAACCGGCATGAGCGAGCGCGAAGTGGTCGAACGGGTGTGCGCGCTTTTATCCCAAAAATGCGAAGGCGGGTTGAAATAATAATGAAAGAAGTATTTTACCGGTTTATCCGCATATTGGCGCTGGGGCTGGTCAACCTGCTTTACTGGCCTAAAATTACCGGCCGGGAACACATGCCCGAGCAGGGCGCGGCGATTGTGTGCTGCAACCATATTTCCCTGTGGGATCCCGTTTTGGTGGGCTGCGCGCTGCGCAGGCGGCTGCGGTTTATGGCCAAGGCCGAACTGTTTTCCAACGCCGCGTTCGGGGCGCTGCTGCGTGCGCTGAGCGCGTTTCCGGTCAAGCGGGGCGAGTCGGACATGGCCGCGCTGCGCACCTCGCTGAATATTTTAAAGGAGAGCGGCGTGCTGGGCATCTTTCCGCAGGGCACGCGGGATCGGGAAGGCTCTCATCCCATGGAAAGCGGCGTGGCGCTGATCGCGCTGCGCTCCGGCGCCCCGGTCATCCCCGTGCTGATCGAAGGCCCGTACCGCATTTTCCACCGCACGCGCGTTACCGTGGGCAAGCCCGTGGATCTGGGCGCACTGTCCGGGAAATACGACAGCAGCCGCATTCGCGAAGTGACCTCCACGATAGAAAACGCGCTGTGGAGCCTGAAGCGGGATTCAGACGCGCCTTCAGTTTAAAATTTTGTTAAATGGCCGAAAAGAGCAGGAATTTCGGGCATTTTCCTAGAAGTAAACCTTTCAGTTTGCGAATCGGTTATAGAAAGGCACGGAACACTATCTATGCAATTGCGCTTGGCTAAAAGCGCCGGGTTCTGCTATGGCGTAAAGCGCGCGGTGGAGCTGGCGCAGTCGCTTGCGGGCGGCGAGAGGGTCTATACGCTGGGCGCGCTGATTCATAACCCGCAAATGGTTGCCATGCTGGACGCGCAGGGCGTGCATCCGGTCGAATCGATCGAGGAGATTCCGCCGCGTTCCAGCGTAATTACCCGTTCGCACGGGGTGGTGCCCGAGGAACTGCGCGCGCTTGAGCGGATGGGGTGCAGGGTGTACGACGCAACCTGCCCGCATGTCAAGCGCATTCACGATATGGCGGATGCGGCGCGCCGCGCCGGTCGGCCTGTGATCGTGGTGGGCGCGCGGGAACATCCGGAGGTACGCGGCACGCTGGGCTGGGCAGGGCCCGGCGCGCGGGCGTTGGACACTTTGGAAGAGGCTCGCTCCATTGAGCAAATGGACGAGGCGCTGATTGTGGCGCAGACCACGTTTCCCGAGGCGCGCTTTGACGAGATCTGCGCGGCCTTGAAGGCGCGGATACGCCGCCCTGCCATAGAAAAGACCATTTGCCCCGCCACGCGCATCCGCCAGGCGGAGGCCGCGCGCATCGCTTCGCAGGTGGACGCGATGATCGTGGTTGGCGGGCGCAACAGTTCCAATACCCGCAAGTTGTACGAGCTGTGCCTGGGCATTTGTCCTCGTACATATCTTGTTGAAACCGCGCGCGAATTGCCCGATTTGCCGGTGCGCGCGCGATATATAATAGGGCTTACAGCCGGCGCCTCTACGCCGGATTGTACATTTAAGGAGGTTGTGACACGAATGAACGACATCGAGAAACAGGAACAGGTCATTGAATCCACTGCGCCCGCTCAGGAACCGCAGGCGGCCGCGGAATCGACCAGCGAGGCTGATTTCATGGCCGACGTGGAAAAAACGCTGGTGCAAATCCGTCCCGGTCAAACCATCACCGGTACTGTGGTGCAGATAACCGATGATGAAGTTTGCGTGAACGTCGGCTACAAGGCGGATGGCTTGGTCAAAAAGAGCGACCTCTCCTCGACCGATGTCAAGATTGGCGACGAGATTGAGGTAGAGGTTGTCAAGGTCAACGACGGCGAGGGCAATGTGCTGCTCTCTCAGCGCAACATTGTCAACCGCAAGCATTGGGATGAAATCGTCGCCAAGTACGAGGCGGGCGAGTTCGTCGACGGCGTGGGCAAGGAGGCCGTAAAGGGCGGCTTGATCGCCACCGTAACGGGCATCCGCACCTTCATTCCGGCGTCTCAGCTTTCGCTGCGCTACGTAGAAAAGATCGAGGAGTTCGTCGGCAAAGAGATGAAACTCAAGATCATAGAAGTCGATAAGGCCAAAAAGCGCATCGTGGCCTCCCGCAAGGCCGTGCTGCTGGCCGAAGAGGCCGAGCGCAAAAAGGCCATCTGGGCGACGCTCGAGGTGGGCTCCATCGTCAAGGGCATCGTCCGCCGCCTGACCGATTTCGGCGCGTTTGTCGATATCGGCGGCGTGGACGGCCTGGTACACGTAACCGATCTGAGCTGGGGCCGCGTGCGCCATCCCTCGGACGTGGTTTCGGTGGGCCAGGAAATCGACGTGAAGATTTTGAACCTGGATCCCGAAAAGGAGCGCATCTCCCTTAGCTATAAGCAGACCCAGCCGCGCCCGTGGGATGTGGCCGCCGAAAAGTATCCGGTGGGCTCCATCGTGGAGGGCAAGGTTGTGCGCATCGCGGCTTTCGGCGCGTTTGTGGAACTGGAGCCCGGCCTGGACGGCCTGGTGCATATTTCCCAGTGCGCGCTCACCCGCATCAACAAGGTGGAAGACGCCGTGCATGAGGGCGACATCATTCGGGTTAAGGTGCTCGACGTCAATACCGAGGCGCGCCGCATCAGCCTGAGCATTCGCGAGGCGCTTGCCGACGAGGCTTTCGACGGCATCAGCGAGGGCGAAGCGACGCTGGGCGACGAGTTTGCCATCGAGGGCGAAGCGCCGGTAGCCGACGCGCCCGAACAGGCCGAATAAACAGTGCCTGCCAGGCGGGCGGCCCTGCGCCGCCCGCCTCAGTATGTTGACAAAGTCAACATACTGGCAGAACGCTTAGAATGCCTGCAAGACAAGGAAGCGAACTTGCAAACGAGGGAGCTTACTTATAGGTAAGTGACCGCTGTTTGCAAGT
>CAWVLE010000312.1:0-4406 GCA_963929805.1 uncultured Eubacteriales bacterium
CTTCCAAATCGCGCCGTTACGCGCAAAAAACAAAGCGCGCCGCACGGGATAAGGCCATATTTTCCCCCGCGCGGCGCGCATTTTCCGTCAACCGTTTTCATCCGGCGGCCAGAGGCGACCGGTCAGTTTAAATCCATCAGCTTGGCCTGTACGCCCTCCAGGGCGTTAAGCGCGTCAAGCATCTGGTCTATCTGCGCCTTTTCCCCGCAGGCCTGAAGCATGATTACGCCGTCGTCCGAGCAGTAGTTTTCGTTGGTCTCATGCAGGCCTACGCGCAGCCGAATGTTGCAGCCAAATTTGGTAAGCGTCTGCTGAAGCACGGCGGCGTTGGTATGGCGGTGGTTAACCCTTATTCCGATAATGTAAAAGCATCCCATAGTAAGCCCTCCCGTTCCGTCTTTCTTTATCCATATTATACCCATTTTTCGCCGTATTGTCCATGGCGGCGGCCGGCCTGGCGTTATTTTTATCGCAAAACATTCCTCTCAAAAAAACTTCGTCCGTTGCGCAAAACAAAGCCGGCAATTTTGGGCGTTTAGCCGGTCTTGCGCGCGTATTTTGCTGGACGCGCCGCCCATATTTTGCTATAATATGCATATGTACGGCGCGTTGCCGGCCGCACGCGCCGCGCGCCGTGTAAGGCCAAATAAGACGCCTGTCCATTTTAAGGAGGTTACGCATATGGAAAACCGGCTGATCTGCAAATGCAAAAATGTAACCCTGTTCGACGTTGAAGATGCGCTTCATAACTGCAAGACCTTTCCCGAGGTTGAAAAGACTTTTGTGGAAGTGCAGAAGATAACCCACTGTTCCACCGGCTGCGGCGGTTGCCACGACGAAATCATGGACGCGATATCCGAGTTGATGATGATTAAGTAACCCTAAAGCGCGCCCCAGGCTGTTTGGCCCAGGGGCGCTTTATTTGCGTTAGTGACGCCTGTAAAAATATTTTTCCATCCAACAGGGAAAAGGCTCGCGGGCGCAGAATATTAAATTGATTTTTAACCCTACGCAGGCTATATCGAAAGCGGACGTGTGCGCGTCCGCGCGGCCCAATCAGTTTTATTATGATAAAGAAAAGGAGGCAGGCCATTTAATGGACAGATTTGACGCCAGTTTTGAATCTTTGCACCGCTATACGGCCCCGGACTGGTTCAGAGACGCAAAATTTGGTATATGGAGCCACTGGGGCCCGCAAAGCGTGCCCATGTTTGGCGACTGGTACGCGCGAAATATGTATATCGAGGGCACGCCGCAATACGAATATCACCTGCGGCACTACGGCCATCCGTCCAAATTTGGCTATAAGGATCTGTGCGCGCTGTGGAAGGCGGAAAAATTTGATCCGGATGGTTTGATGGAAAAATATGTGCGCGCCGGGGCCCGGTATTTTATGGCCCAGGCCACGCATCACGATCATTTCTTTAACTATAATTCCGCCGTCAACCGGATGAACAGCCAAAACGTTGGGCCCCACAAGGACATACTGGCGCTGTGGAAACAGGCGGCCGACCGGCACGGCCTGCCATTTGGATTTAGCGAGCACCTGGGCGCGTCCTTTTCCTGGTGGCGCGTAAACAAAGGCTGCGACAAATACGGGCCGTACGCGGGCGTCCCCTATGACGGCAACGACCCCGCCTACCGCGATTTTTATCACGACAACGCCGAGCACGGCGTGGAAAACCCGCTCGATACCGCGCCGTGGTACACGCATAACCAGGCTTTCCGCCGGTATTGGCTCAAGGCCGTTACCGAAATGATCGATCTGTTCAAGCCGGAGCTGCTCTACACGGACGGCGCGCTTCCCTTCGGCAACCACTGGCTGTCGGAAAACGGCGGCACAATCGCCGGGGACGGCGAATACGCCGCGGGGCTTGAGGCGGTATCGCGCCTTTACAATACTTCCATTGAAAAGCACGGCTCGAACCAGGCCGTATACCTGCAAAAGGACCGCCGTGAAAAAATCTATAAAGTGGGCGTGCTGGATATAGAAAAAAGCCAGCTGCCCGGAATCGCCGGCCTGCCCTGGCACACGGATACCTGCATCGGAAACTGGTTCTACGACGTACACCAGCCCTACAAGCACCCCGATCAGATCATTGAAATGCTGATCGACATCGTATCCAAAAACGGATGTATGTTGCTCAACATTCTCCAAAGGCCCGACGGCACGATCGACGAGGAGGCCGACTTCATTTTGCGCGAACTGGGCGGCTGGTTCGACGTGTGCGGCGACGCCATATACGGCACTCGGCCCTGGCGCGTGTTTGCGGAAGGAACGACCTGCGCGCTGATCGACGGTTTCCGCGAGGAAAAAACCCTCTGGAACGAAACCGATTTCCGCTTTACGCAAAAGGATGGCGCGGTTTTCGCCTTTATGATGGGCGTGCGTCCGGGGCAGACCGCCGTCTTGCGCAGTTTTGCGCAGCAGGGCGTCCACAGCGTGCGTTTGCTGGGCGCGGGCGAGCTCGCGTTCCACCAGGAATTTGGCGTATTGACCGTTAAGCTGCCCGAGCGCCTGCCCACGCCCTATGTCAACGCAATCCGGATAGTTTAACCGGTATAATAACCATTTACTCATTCTGTAATAAAAGGAGCGTTTTATCATGACGGAAAAAAAGGTTCTTATCCTTCAGGGCGGCTGGGACGGACACGAACCCAAACTTACCTCCAAACGCTTTGCCGGCCTGATGGAAAAGCACGGCTATCATTGCCAGATATCCGACACGCTGGACGTATTGGCCGACGCCGAGGCGCTGATGGGCCTGGATCTGATCGTGGCCTGCTGGACGATGGGCGAAATACCCGGCGCGTATGTGCAAAATTTGTCCAAAGCGATCGGCGCGGGCGTCGGCCTTGCGGGCTGCCACGGCGGCATGTGCGATTCCTTCCGCAACGACACCCAGTGGCAGTTCATCACCGGCGGGCAGTGGGTATCCCATCCGGGCGGGGACGGCATCCCCTACACGGTGAACATCTGCCACGGTTCTTCGCCCATCACCGAAGGGCTGGAGGATTTCGAGGTGTGCTCCGAGCACTATTACCTGCACGTGGATCCCGCCATAGAAGTGCTGGCGACCACCCGCTTCCCGATCGTCAGCTATTACCACATCTCCAATAAGCCGGTGGATATGCCTGTCGCCTGGACGAAATTCTGGGGCAACGGGCGCGTGTTCTATACCTCGCTTGGCCATCACGACGACGTGTTCGATAAATCCCCCAACGCGCAGGTGTTGATGGAGCGCGGCATGTTGTGGGCGGCGCAGGGTAAGGCGCGCGCCGTGGAACTGGGCTTGACGACCGAACGTTTTGAAAACACCGCGAAAATGTACTGATACCCCGGCGCGTCAAAAAATACTGGCCGGATGCGGCCGGAGGAGAATTTGCAGATATGTGGAGCTTTATATCGACGTGGCGCTTTTCGACGCCTACCGTCCAAATCGCGGCCGGGCTGTTGGAAAAGGGCGCAGGCGCGCTGGACGCCTGTGAAAAAGGCATACACTACGCCGAGTCCAGTCCGGAAGTGGACAGCGTGGGCCGTTCCGGGTTTCTAAACGCCGACGGAAAATTGGAACTGGACGCCGCGGTCATGGACGGCGATACGCTTAAGCTGGGCGCGGTCGCCTGCGTAACGGGCTATGAACATCCTGTTTCCATCGCGCGCGCAGTTCTGGAGCGCACGCCTCATTCCATACTGGTAGGCGCCGGGGCCGAGGCCTTTGCGCGCAAGATGGGTTTTACCCCATCCGAATACGATTATCTGGTAACCCAGGCCGCGCTGGAAAGATGGGAAAACGACCGCCGCAAAAACCTGTCGGGCGGACATGACACCATCGGGGTGGTCGCGCTGGATCAGCGCGGCCGCATGGCCGCCGCCACATCCACCTGCGGCACGGGGCTTAAGCTGGCCGGCCGCGTGGGCGATTCCCCCATCATCGGAAGCGGGCTGTACGCGCAGTCCGGGGTAGGCGGCGCGGCGGCCACGGGCGTGGGCGAAGACATCATGCGCACCTGCGTAAGCTTTCGCGCGGTGGAACTGATCCGCAATGGAATAAGCCCTGCGGAGGCGGCCAAACGCGTCATCGCCTCCGCGCACGAGGCCATAGCGCGCTGCGGGCAAAAGCCGGGCTATATGGCGGTTGTGTGCATGAACGCGCGGGGCGAATGCGCGGGCGCGGCCAACCACGACGAATTCGACTATGTCTACGCCTGCCAGGGCACGCAACCCACCATGGTACATGTTGAAAGCGTAGCAGGCACGCTTTAACGCGCGATATGCTTAGTTTCACAATGGGCCGCCCGCTTTTCACGGGCGGCCCCAGAGCGCTGACAAAGCCCGCAAACGCAAAAACCGCTTCCGGAAAGAAAAAAGAGGAAGCGTTTTTTGCTTACGGCGTCAGCGTCAC
>CAWVLE010000313.1:0-10174 GCA_963929805.1 uncultured Eubacteriales bacterium
TAGCAGGTCGATATTTCCGCACCCGAGCGTAACCACCAAATCGCCCGGCTGCCAGTTGGCGCGCAAAAACGCCTCCGCGTCGTCAAAGGTGGGCGTTAAGTGGGCGTCCATGCCGCGCTTGAGCATTGCGTCGATCAGCATGGAGGAATTAATGTCGCCCGGATCGCTCTCCCGCGCGGCGCAGATGTCGGTTACCACCACTTTGTCGGCGTCGCCAAAACAGGTGAGAAAGCCGTCGAACAGCTTTTTGGTGCGCGAGTAGGTGTGCGGCTGCCACACGGCCCATAAACGCCCGTGCGGCTGAAGGCGCGCAATGCGCAGCGCGTTCGCAATTTCGGTGGGGTTGTGGCCGTAATCCTGGTAAACGCTCACCCCGTCGGTTACGCTGGTCAGCTCAAAGCGGCGGTGCGCGCCCGTAAAATGCTCCAGCGTTTCGGCCACGTGGTGCATGGGCAACTGCAATATGCCCGCAACCGCGATGACGGCCAACGCGTTAAGCAGGTTATGCTCGCCCGCCACGCTCAGGCTTACCTCGCACAGCGGGTGCCCAAACAGGGTGGCCGTAAAATGCGCGCGGCCCAGTTCGTCGTAGGATACCTGCTCGGCGCGCAATTCGTTGTGCGGCGAAAGCCCGTAGCTGCGCGTCTTCCGGCCGGATTTTTCCATTACGCGGCGCACGCGCGCGTCGTCCCCCCAGCCCACGCACCAGCCTTCGTCCGGCGGCGTAAGCGCCACAAAGCGGTGAAAGGCGTTTTCAATGTCGTCAATATCTTTATAATAATCCAGATGATCCTCGTCGATGTTGAGCACCACCGCAATGGTGGGGTGAAATTTTAAAAAGCTGCCCGCGAATTCGCAGGCCTCCGTGATGAACACGTCGCGCTCGCCCAGCAGCGTGGACCCGCCCAGCGCGTCCAGCTCGCCGCCGATATGCACCGTGGGGCGCGCGCCGCACTCTACGCAAACCTGCGACAGCATGGCCGTGGTGGTGGTTTTGCCGTGAGTGCCGCTTACGCCTACCGCCTGCGTATACCCTTCCATCAGCTGGCCCAGCAACGTGGCGCGCTCGATCTGGGGAATGCCGCGCTCGCGCGCCGCCACGCGTTCCGGGTTATCCTCGCTGATGGCGGCCGTATAAACGATTAAATCCGCGCCCGACACGTTTTCGGCGCGCTGGCCGATAAATATGCGCACGCCCTGCCCGGCCAAAGCGTCGGTCTTGTGCGATTGGTCGCGGTCCGATCCGGATATGATATAGCCCTGTTGCTTTAGCAGCGCGGCCAGCCCGGACATGGAACAGCCGCCAATGCCGATAAAATGGACGTGTTTGCCTTGAAAATTCGCTATGTGCGCCATAGCAGTCAATATGTCCGCCTCCCCAATCCCGCCATGCCCGCATGGAGAGAATTATATTCAGGCTAATTATACGCCAACGCATCGCCGCGCATCAACCCCATGCCGCTGTGCCAAACCTGGATAAGGTTAAAGTTGTGTTGGATTCTTGAAAAACCGGCCGTATAGACTGGTAAAAAAAATAAATGTGAATTATAATCTAAAATAATGAAAAAACATTCGGATATTGATGGAGAGGGAACCGGGATGGAGCGAATCAAACGCAACGAACGGCTGGGCGTAATTATGCGCGTATTGACTGCGACGCCCAACCGTATTCATACGCTGAACGAGTTTTGCGAAATGTTCGGGGCGGCAAAATCGACCATCAGCGAGGATATAGAGCTGCTGCGCCAGTCGGTAGAGCGTTTCGAGCAGGGCGAACTTACGACCGCGTCGGGCGCCGCGGGCGGCGTGCGCTACCGCGCCACCATATCCGGGCGCCAGACTCGCGCCGCGTTGGAAAAACTGGCCAGCCGGCTGTGCGATCCAAACCGGTTGCTGCCGGGCGGTTTTTTGTATACGTCGGATGTGAGCGCCCACAGCGATACGGCCGAGCTGCTGGGCCGTATTCTGGCCCAGCCTTATTACGCGGCCGCGCCCGATCTGGTGTTGACGATGGAGACGAAGGGCATTCCCATCGCGCTTATGACCGCGCGCATGCTGGATGTGCCGCTGGTCATCGCGCGGCGCGATTCGCGCGCATATGAGGGCCCGGCCGTCAAAATCAATTATATCGCCGGCGGGAGCGGCGACCGCATCGAAACCATGGCGCTGGCCCGCCGTTCGGTGCAGCCCGGCCAGCGCGTGCTGATTATAGACGATTTTATGAAGGGCGGCGGCACGCTGCGCGGCATGGTGGACATGATGCGCGAATTCCAGGCGCGCGTGGTGGGCGTAGGCGTGATGATCGCCACGGAGCAGCCCACGGTAAAGCGGGTGCAGGGCGTAAAATCGCTTCTGGTGCTCAGCGAGGCGGACGAGATAAACGGCATTGTTAAAATTGCGCCATCGGATCAGTTTTGCTGATATTTTTCCGCGCGGGGCTGTGCGAAGCGGTAAAGTGGTGCTATAATAGATTAATACGCAAAAATTAAGCGGGGGGGACGGCTGTCTCCCCGCCATAGCCTGTTAAAAACCTGTTTGAGGAAAGCGGCGCCCGGCGGCGAAAAGACGCGCGCTGGCGCCGAGCCCTATAAACGGTATGTGCGGAGGTATGGGCAGGATGTATGTGGTGGTCGGGCTGGGGAACCCCGGCAGTAAATACGCGCGCACCCGCCATAACGTCGGTTTCGACGTGGTGGAAATTCTCGCCGCGCGCAACCATATCGCGCTGGGAAAATTAAAATGCAAATCGGTGATCGGGGAAGGCATGATATGCGGCGAACGCGTATCGCTGTGCCAGCCGCAGACATTTATGAATCTTAGCGGCGAAAGCGTATCGCAGCTGGTTAACTGGTATAAAATTGAACCTGAGCGGCTGATCGTCGTCTATGATGATGTGGATTTGCCGTTTGGACGGCTGCGCGTGCGCGCGCATGGCAGCGCGGGTACGCACAACGGCATGCGCTCGGTAATCTATCAGCTGGGCGTGGACAATTTTCCGCGCGTGCGCGTGGGCATCGGACGGCCCCCCGAAGGGTGGGAGTTGGCCGACTATGTGCTTAGCGGATACGCCACCCAGCAGGAGCGCAGCGTCGCTTTCGACGCCTATCAAAAGGCGGCCGAGGCGGTGGAAATTCTTATTGCGCAGGGCCCCGAAAAAGCGGCCGCGTTCGCAAATAAATATCAGGGGGAAGTATGACCCGGGATCAATTAAACTTGCTGTATTCGCCGCTGGAGGAACTTTACGGCTTTGCCGGTACGGCGTCGGCGCTTGAAGGCGCGGGCGTAACGGAGGTAACCGGGCTCGACGACAGCCAGCGGGTGCATTTTCTGGCGGCGCTCGGCAAAAAAATGGGGCGGCCGCTCCTGTTTATCGCGTCCAACGAACTGGCCGCGCAGCGGGTGGCCGAGGATATGACCGCGCTGTTGGGCGAGGGCGTCGAGCTGTTTCCGGCGCGCGAAATTTCTTTTTTACGCACTGCGGCCTCCAGCCGCGATATAGAAATGCGCCGCTTGCAGGCGCTGGGCAGGGCGGTTCGGGGCGAACTGGACGCGCTGGTATGCTCGGCCGACGCGCTGATGCACCGGCTGGCGCCGCGCGATTGTTTTGAAAAGCGGATTATCCGCGTTAAAGCCGGCATGCGCATGGAACCGGCCGATTTGCTGCGCCGGTTAACCGACGCGGGATACGAGCGCGCCGACGTGTGCGAGGCGCGCGGCCAGTGCGCGCTGCGCGGCGGCATTGTGGACGTGTACCCCGTAGGCGGCGCGGGCGCGGTGCGCATGGAGTTTTTTGACGACGAGGTCGACTCCCTGCGCGATTTTGACGTGATGACCCAAAGATCCACCGGCGGGCGCGAATCGGTTTGGATTTTCCCGGCCAGCGAACTTCCGCTGGACGAGGACGCGGCGCGCGCGGCCGCCGGGCGGCTGCTGTCGGCCATTGAAAGCACGCGCGGCATGGTTTCCGAACCGCCTGTGGACCGCCAGCGTGAATTGGAAGCGGCCTACGGCCTGATGCCGTATGAAGAATTTTTTGAGATGATCGGCGAGGCGGACGAGGATAAACTGCCCTCCATGTGGGATCTTTCCGCGCCCGCCGCGCAAAAGGCGCAGCCGCCCGCGCGGGAAAAGGATTCGCCCGCGCTGCGCACTACGCTGGGCCGCAATTTTTCCACGCGGTTAGAAGCGCTTAAAAACGGCCGCGGCTTTGTGGGCGCGGAAATGCTGATCAACGTGCTGCTGGAAAAGGACGCTACGCTGTTTGACTATATGTCCGGCGCGATCGTGGTGCTGGATCAGGCCGGCAAGGTGCGCGAACGCTGCGAAAACCGGCTGCTGGAATTTGAGGAACACTTTAAAACCGCGCTGTCGCGCGACGAGGCGGTGGCCGCGCAGGCCGATCTGCTTTTGCGTTATGACGCGCTGCTTTCCAGGATGGACGGCGAAAGCGTGCTGCTGCTTAGCCCGTTTGCCCGCACGCTGCGCGATTTTAAGCCGGGCAAAATTGTAAAATTCGACGCCGTGGGTTCGACCGGGTATCAGGGCAATCTGCACGAGCTGCGGCGCGATCTTAAAAGCTGGGCGGATGAGGGCTGGCGCGTGGCGTTGCTGGCCGGCGGCGTGGCGCGCGGCAAGCGCCTGAACAAGGCGCTGTTTGACTTGGGCGTAGACGTGCCTTTTGTGGAAACGCCGCCCGAACGATTGGAAAAAGGCAAAGCGATTATATTGCCCTACGCGCTCAGCCGGGGCTTTCTGTATCGGGACATACGCTTTGCCGTAGTCGCGGAGGGCGATATATTCGGCGCGTCGCGCCAACACCGCAGCCATAAAGCGCGCACGGGCGAAAAGCTGGGCGCGTTTACCGACTTAAACGTGGGCGATTACGTGGTGCATGAAAACCACGGCATCGGCCGCTATATGGGCACGGTGCGATTGGCCAGCGAGGGCACGCTGCGCGATTTTCTGCACATACAGTACCTGGGCAACGATAAGCTGTACGTGCCTACCGATCAGTTGGACAGGGTGCAAAAGTACATCGGCTCAGAGGACGAAGCGCCCCGGCTTAACCGGCTCTCGGGCGGGGAGTGGCAACGCCAAAAGGCCAAGGTCAAATCATCCATTCGCGAAATCGCGGGCGAACTGATCAAGCTGTACGCGGCGCGCAGCGCAGCGCGCGGGCACGCGTTCGGCCCGGACACACCATGGCAGCGCCAGTTTGAGGACAGCTTTGAATACGAGGAGACGCCCGATCAGCTGCTGGCCATCGAGGATATCAAGCGCGACATGGAAAAAGAGCAGATCATGGACCGGCTGCTGTGCGGGGACGTGGGCTACGGCAAGACCGAGGTGGCGCTGCGGGCCATTTTCAAATGCGTAATGGACGGCAAGCAGGCCGCGCTGCTGGCGCCTACCACCATACTGGTGCAGCAGCACCTAAATACCATGCTCAAGCGCTTTGACGGCTTTCCGGTAAAAGTGGCCACGCTTAGCCGGTTCAGCACGCCGGGCGAACAGAAAAAGACGCTGGAATCGCTGAAAAACGGCGAACTGGACGTGATTATCGGCACGCACCGCCTGCTGGGCAAGGATGTGGAATATAAGGACCTGGGGCTGCTGGTAATCGACGAGGAACAGCGCTTTGGCGTAAAACACAAAGAGACCATCAAACAGCTTAAGCGCAATGTGGACGTGCTTACTTTGTCGGCCACGCCCATCCCGCGCACGCTGCACATGTCCATGGTGGGCATACGGGATATGTCGCTTTTGCAGACGCCGCCGGAGGAACGCTATCCGGTGCAGACCTACGTTGTGGAATATTCCGACGGGCTGGTGCGCGACGCGATTTTGCGGGAACTGGCGCGCGGCGGTCAGGCCTACGTGCTGCACAACCGCGTGCAATCCATCGAGGTCATGTACGCGCGCCTTAAAAAACTGGTGCCGGAGGCGCGCATCGCGGTGGGGCACGGCCAGATGCGCGAACACCAGCTGGAAGACGTGATGCTGGATTTTTACGAGGGCAAGTACGACGTGCTTTTGTGTACCACCATCATCGAGGCCGGCCTGGACGTGCCCCGCGCCAATACCCTGATCGTGTGCGACGCGGACCGGTTTGGGCTTTCTCAGCTTTACCAGCTGCGCGGGCGCGTGGGGCGCTCCAACCGGCTGGCCTATGCCTTTTTGACGGTCAGCCCCAATAAGGTGCTTACCGAAACCGCCGACAAGCGCCTGGCCGCCATACGCGAATTTACCCAGTTTGGCTCCGGGTTCAAGGTGGCCATGCGCGATTTGGAAATACGCGGCACGGGTAACCTGCTGGGCGCGGAGCAATCGGGCCATATGGCCTCGGTCGGATATGATCTGTACGTGAAGATGATCGAGGAATCGGTGCGCGAGCTGCGCGGCGAAATCGGCAAGGGCGACATACAAACCCGCGTGGAGCTGAAGGTGGACGCTTACCTGCCCGCCGAATACGTATCCAACGATTTGACGCGCGTGGAGATATACAAAAAAATCGCGGGCATCACCGGGCAGGACGGCCGCGAGGATTTGATCGAAGAGCTGATCGACCGCTTTGGCGACCCGACGCGGCCGGTCATGAACCTGATCGAAATTTCGCACCTGAAATCGTTGTGCCAGCGCGTGGGCATCGACAGCGTAACCAGCCGCGGCGGCGCGCTGGTGATGCGCTTTTCGCTGGCCGCCGATCTGGACGTGATGCGCCTGATCGCCGCGCTGAAGCCGTACGAAAAATACGTCAAACTCTCGGCCGGAAAGGAATCGGCCATAACCTACTCGGACGGCAAAAAGACCATTGAGGAACTGCTGCGCGGCGCGGTGGTTATGATGGAAAAAGTGGTTGCCGATATGGAAAAGATCGATCTTGACGGGAAGTGAGCGCGTGGACAGGCGTTTTTTGCCGGTATCGTATGAACAGATGCGCGAGCGCGGGTGGGAGCGGCCGGATTTCGTGTATGTGACCGGCGACGCCTATGTGGATCATCCCTCCTTTGGGCTGGCCATTATTTCGCGCGTGCTGGAAAAAAATGGGTATAAGGTAGCCATGCTTCCGCAGCCCGATTGGCATGATACGCGCGATTTTATGCGGTTTGGGCAGCCCAGGCTGGGCTTTTTGGTAACCGCCGGGGTGATCGATTCGATGGTCAACCACTATACGGTGGCCAAAAAGCCGCGCGAACGCGACGTCTATTCGCCTGGCGGCAAGGCCGGAATGCGCCCCGACCGCGCGACCATCGTGTACTGCAACCGGCTCAGGCAGGCGTTTGGACACACGCCCATACTGATCGGCGGGGTGGAGGCTTCGCTCAGGCGGTTTGCGCATTACGATTATTGGGACGACCGCGTGCGCAATTCCATTTTGGTGGATTCGGGCGCCGACCTTTTGATGTACGGCATGGGGGAGCGCAGCGTGATCCTGGCCGCCCAATGGTTGGAAAGCGGGCGCCCTATAAGCGAATCGGCCATACCGGGCACCTGCGTCATGCTGTCCCAGCCGCCGGAGGGCTATATCGAAATTGATACGGCCGAGACGGTTGCCGCGGACAAGCGCGCATACGCGCGGGCGTTTAAGGTTCAGTACGACCAGCAGGACCCGATCCGCGGCAGGGGAATCTGCCAAAAACACGGCCGCAAATACCTGTGCCAACATCCGCCCGCCATGCCGCTGGACAGGGAGGCGCTCGACGCGGTTTACGCGCTGCCATACGCGCGCGCGTGGCATCCGATGTACGATGAATCGGGCGGCGTGCCCGCGCTATCCGAAGTGGAATTTTCCCTCACTTCGGTGCGCGGCTGTTTTGGCGCGTGCAATTTCTGCGCGCTTACCTTTCATCAGGGCAGAATCGTTACTTCGCGCAGCGCCGCCTCCATTTTGGCCGAGGCGCGGCTGCTTACGCGCCAAAAGGGCTTTAAGGGTTACATTCACGACGTGGGCGGACCGACGGCTAACTTCCGGCGTCCCGCCTGCAAACGCCAGCTGGAATCGGGCGCGTGTGCCGCGCGCCAGTGCCTGTTTCCAGCGCCGTGCAAAAATCTCCAGGCCGACCACAGCGAATACGTGGATATCCTGCGCGCGCTTCGCGGCCTTGACGGGGTGAAGAAGGTATTCGTGCGCTCCGGCATACGGTACGACTATCTGCTGGCCGACAAAAAAAGCCGCTTTCTGGACGAGCTGGTAGAGCACCACGTAAGCGGCCAACTCAAGGTCGCGCCCGAGCACGTCAGCGCGCGCGTGCTGCGCTACATGGGCAAGCCGGGCGCGGAGGTATTCGAGCGCTTTGTACAAAAATACCGCGAGGCTAACCGCCGCGCGGGAAAAGATCAATACCTGGTGCCCTATTTTATGTCCAGCCATCCCGGCTCCACGCTTGAGGACGCGATCGAACTTGCGCTGTATTTGAAAAAAAGCGGCCTGCGCCCGGAACAGGTTCAGGATTTTTACCCCACGCCGGGCACGCTGTCCACCGCCATGTTTTTTACCGGGCTGGATCCGCGCGACATGCGCCCGGTGTATGTGCCGCGCGACCCGAAGGAAAAGGCCATGCAGCGCGCGTTGATGCAGTATTTCGCGCCGCAGAATCACGCGCTGGTATTGGCCGCGCTGCGCAAGGCCGGGCGCGAGGATTTGATCGGGTTTGGCCCTGATTGCCTGGTGGGTTACCGCCCGATACGCGGCAAAGCGGATAAGCGCCGGGAAGCGGCGACCACCTCCGCCCGCAAACCGGCGCGCGGCGAAAAAATGGACAGGGCGGAGCGGGATGCGCGCGCGCCGCGCAGGCGCGCAAAAACGCCCGCCGCCACGCGGCAAACGCGCGCGCCCGCAAAAGGGCGTCGGGGCCGGTAAAGTACAATCTACGGGCGTGACTGCCCGCGAAGGAGGAATGTGGTTTTGAAGATCAGGTATCTGGGCACCGCCGCGGCGGAAGGCGTGCCGGGGGTGTTTTGTCAGTGCGCGCTGTGCCAGCACGCGCGCAGGGCGGGCGGCCGCGATATCCGCACCCGCTCGCAGGCGCTGGTGGACGAAAAGCTGCTGATCGACTTTCCGCCGGACACGTATCTTCACACGCTGTACGGCGGGCTGGAATTATGGAAAATCCACAGTTGCCTGATTACCCATAACCACTCCGATCACCTGTACCCGGGGGATCTGGAAATGCGAAAGCTGGGCTTTGCGCACCTGCAGGAGGTGGGCGCGTTTACGCTGTACGCCTCTGAGAAAACCGCTAAAACAGCTCAGGCGACGATCGACCAGTACGATTTGGGGCAGGACGACCGCGTCCGCGCCTGCGTGTTGCCGCCATATCAGACCCATATCGTGGAGGGGTATCAGGTTACCCCGCTGCGCGCAAGCCATGACGAGGCGTGCGAACCCTACATCTATCTGATTGGCCGGGATGGGAAAAACATGCTCTACGCCCACGACACCGGCGTGTTTCCGGACGAAACATGGGCATATCTTGAGCGCGAACGGCCTTACCTGGCCTTTGCCTCGCTGGACGACACCGGCATGAACCGCAAAAACTGGATAGACCATCACATGTCTTTGGATACCCTTTGCGTCGTGCGCGACCGCCTGATAAAGATGGGCTGCGCAGACGAACGCACAATCTGGTGCGTAAACCATTTTTCCCATAACGGCGGGCTGACCCACGAGCAGCTGCAAAGCGCCGCGGCGGAATACGGCTTCCTGACCAGCTATGACGGCATGGAGGTTGAATTTTAGCGGAGGACATAAGCAATAAAGCATTGATATTTTATCCCGCGTGTTTCCGGCAGCCCTTTGAAAGAAGAGCGGCGCGAAAGGGCGCGGGATGGTTTTTTATTACGGTATGAAGAAGGCGGCGGATTGCGGGAGCGCATGCGCGAAATTCTCAATAAATGAAATAAAAAAACCCGTTCACGTACGCCAATGTTGGGAACGGAACGGGGAATGGAGGCGTGAACCGGATTTGAACCGGTGAATGAAGGTTTTGCAGACCTTTGCCTTACCACTTGGCTATCACGCCATACATGCGAATAAAGAAAATGGAGCGGTAGACGAGACTCGGACTCGCGACCTCCACCTTGGCAAGGTGGCGCTCTACCAACTGAGCTACTACCGCACGCATGGTGCCTTGGGGCGGAATCGAACCACCGACACGTAGATTTTCAGTCTACT
>CAWVLE010000314.1:0-4150 GCA_963929805.1 uncultured Eubacteriales bacterium
AAAAGGGAGGCGCGCCGCGCCCCCCTTCCGGTTAATTCTTTTGCCCTTTGACTTTCCGCGTCCTAGCGCAGCACCACGGCTTTGCCGGGCACAAGTTTTTCCCTGTCGCCGTTCAGTTCGCGTATGCGGGCGGCGCCGATTTTATAGCGCTTGCCAATGCTCCACAGGTCGTCCTTTTCGCCCGGCCACACCAGTATTACGCCTTCGCGCGCGCTCTGCACGCCGTCCTCGGCCACATCGGTTACCACTTCCACCGCGTTCTGGCGCCGGTAGCTGGCCTCCACGCGAACCTGACAACGCACCTCCATCCGATCGCTTAACATGCTGGTGGCCTCGGCCCCGGAAGCGTACAGCCGTACCCAGGCGTCCGGCGGCAAAGCCTCGCCAATGCGTATGGAAAACGGCAGTTCCTCACGCGCGGCGCTCACCTTATCGCCCCCGCCGGGCAGGTATAGTACCGACATTTCCATAACGCCTTCCAGCGTGCTCGCGCCGTTTTCCACATTCCAGCCGCTTAGCGAAGGCGTCACGCGTACCGCCAGCACGCTGCCTACCCCGGGCGCGCCTTCGCCCAACAGCAGCGTACCCCTGAACAATTCGTTGGCGGTCACATACGCGTCCCCGCCGCTTACGTCCAATGTCTGGGTTTGCGTTTTCAGCGCGGCCGTGCCGGTCGAATAGGCGTCGCAGAGCGCGCTCGCGCTGTCCTGCCCGGTAGCGTGGGCCGAAACGCTCAATTCGCATTCTATGTTGAGGGTGGACGTTTCGCCCTCCTCGCCCTCCTGCACCTGCGTAACCAGGCGGCGTACCTGGGCCGAACCGGTCGCCTCGCCGCTGAGCCATTCGGGCATTTCCACCAGCTGGTCAAAGGGCAGGGCCACCTTGACCAGCGCCACGGGCCGGCCGGCCACGCCCGTGCCGATCAGCGCCTCGACCAACACGTCGCCCGACACGCGCACGCCGCCCAGGTCCGCCGCCGTCTTTTTAATTTTAATGCTGTACCAGTCCATAAGCGACATACGCGCGTCCAATTCGCCCGGCAGTTGTACCTCTTCATGCAGCAGCGTATCCGCGCCGCTTTCGGCGCTCAGTTTGCAGGAGCGGACCTCGGTAAAGCGGGTCTCCAGACCGTCCATGCCCGCCAGCTGCGTAATCAGGTCCACGGTTTCCAGCTTCAGCACCTGCGCGCGCACGACTACGCTTACGCGAAACACCATATGCCCGTTTTCGTAGGCGGCTTCGACGTGCTCCACGTCGCCCTCCACCTTTAAAATCATGCCCGGCTCGGCCATGGGTATATCCAGCACCTGGTTAAGCGCGGTCTGGGCGGTCAACGCGCGCACGTTTTCCTCGTCGCCCTGGCGGTAAACCGCCTGGCAATACACCACCCCGTCCAGCACTACCCGATCCTGCTGTACTTCGGACGTACCCAGCGAAAGCGTGGCGTCGCTTAAAAGCGGCCTGACCGCCTCGCGGCCGGCGCCGGGCACCATCGCCTCGGCATGCACCAACGCCTGCGCGCTGGCCTGCCCCACCAGGCGCTCCACCTCTATCGTCTTTCTTGCGATTGACAATTCCAAATTACAGACCCCCTCCCGCCCGATGGCGTTATGTTAATTGACTATGCGCCGCGCCGGTAAAATATTATCGGCCCGGCTTGCGCCGGATGCTTTCATTTGCTATAATTTAGCGATGGACGTTCACATTTTACGCAACCGCAAAGGGGGTCTTTATTATGTCTTCTTCCGTGCTGTTCGCGCCCATGGCCTATTCCCGCTATGAGGCCAGCCAGACGCTGCCGGAAAAATTTTCCCGGATGCTGAAAAAAAGCGGCCTGGCCGACCGCGTCCGCGGAAAAAAGGTGGCCATCAAGATGCATGTGGGCGAGGGCGTTACCTATTCCACCATCCCGCCCATCTTCGTGCGCAAACTGGTTTCCTTTATTAAGGACAGCGGCGGCGAATGCTTTATAACCGACCATTACGTATACCGCCGCCATCCGGAGGAGCGCGGCTATACCGACAGCAACCTGGGCTGCCCGGTGCTGGACGACTGCGGCTATTTCGGCAAATATTTTTACACCAAGGAAGTATCCTTTAAGACCTTCAAGCACGTGGACGTCGCGGGTCTGATCCACGACGCGGACTTTCTGATCGACTTTTCTCACGTAAAGGGGCACGGCTCGTGCGGCTTTGGCGGCGCGTGCAAAAACATCGCCATGGGCTGCGTGACCGACCGCACCCGCCACGAAATACACGCGCTGGAGGGCGGGCTGGTGTGGAACGCCGAAAAGTGCGTACACTGTCAAAAATGCATTCCGGCGTGCAACCATCACGCCAACAGCTTTTCCAAGCCGGGTAAGGACGGCGTGTACGAGGTCAATTACCACCACTGCACCATGTGCCAGCATTGCATCAAGGTCTGTCCCACCGGCGCCATCACGCTGGATTCTCACGATTACGCCGATTTCCAGATGGGCATGGCGCTATGCACCAAAACCGTGCTGGACACCTTTGAGCCGGGCAATACCTATTTTATCAACGTGCTTACCGCCATCACCGCGCTGTGCGATTGCTGGGGCATGACCACGCCCTCGCTGGTGCCCGACATCGGCATCATGGCCTCGGACGACATCGTCGCCATCGAGCGCGCCTCGATCGACTCGATCAAGATGGAAAACCTGATCCCCGTGGGCATTCCCGCGGGCATGGAGCTGACCGGCGAAGGCCACCTGTTCCAACAGCTGCACGGCAAAAATCCGTTTATCCAGCTGGACAAGCTGGAATCGCTGGGGCTGGGCAGCCAGGCGTATTCGCTTGAAATCGTAAAATGATAAACGGCCTGCCAACGGGCCAAAACGTCCCCACGCTTAGGCGGCGGGGACGTTTTTATTGGGATGATTCTATTTTTAGAAGGTTAAAACCGGCTCATTTGCGTAGCAAAACTGTCACATTTCGCTTATTTGCTTGACAGACCTTTTCGATCATGATAGAGTTATTTTATTAAAGTTAATTTGCACATAAGGGGGCGTGTGATTTGGAAAACGTTGCTCAGTCGGCATCTAACGCCGCGACAGGCGTTTTAAGCGCATTGGAAAGCGTAATCGCCAGTTTATCCAATTTTCAGATTCTGTTGATTATTGCGCTGTTTATCGTGCTGGCCATCATTCTTATCGCCGCGCTGGTTTCCCGTAACCGCCGGTACGAGGAAACGGTGGAGGAAGTGGAACGGCAGACGCGCGCCGCAGAAGATACCCGCGCCGAGGCCCGCCGTACCCTGAAGGAGAAAGAGGCCGAATTCGCTCAGCTGGATGAACAGCGGCGCATGGAGCTGGAGCAGCGCGAATCGGAAAGCCGCGCGCGGCTCGCCCAGCAGGAAGCCGAGATGAACGAAGAGTTGGAACGCCAGCGCGCCGAGATGAACGAGGCGCTGGACGCGCAGCGCGCCCAAATGAACGAGGCGCTGGACGCGCAGCGCGCCGAGCTGGCGGAGAAAGAGCAAAAGCTGGAAGGCCTGCGCCAGTTCCATGAGGAATATAAGGTAGTGCCCGACGCCCAGGCGGAAGCGAGGCGCATCATACGCGAAGCCAAGGATTACGCCTTTTCCATTTCCAACCGCACCGACCGCGAATATGCGGAAATCATACAGCATGCCACGGAAGAGGCGGACGCCATACGCGCCATGTCCCAATCCATGCTGACCCGCTCGCACGAGGCGCTGAGGCAGGCCATGGCCCGCGCCAAGGAGATTATAGACGAGGCGCGCGGCGAGGCCGAAACCATACGCCGCGAGTTGAGCGTATCGGCCGCCTCCGTCGCCCTGCTGGACCGTCCGGACGACCAGCCGGAGCAACCCTTAAAACCGGAAAGCCCGGATGAAGGGCTTAACCAGGATTTGGACGAGCCGGACGCGGCGGACGCGGCGCAGACGCCGCCCGCGCCGGACGCGCCTGAGGAGCCGTCCGAAGCGGCCGGCGCGCCTGAGCCGCAAGAAGACGGCGAAACGCGCTGAATAGAAGCCTTGCGTTCATGGGCGGCAACAACTGCCGCCCTCAGTGTGTCGAAAAAGTCCGCCTGCGGCGTTCTTTTTCGAGTGAAAAGCGCTGTTTCCCTCTCGCCCCCGAGGGGCTCCCGGGCGGGAAACAGCGTAA
>CAWVLE010000315.1:0-5335 GCA_963929805.1 uncultured Eubacteriales bacterium
TCCGAGAAGATCAAGGTTATCAAGGTTGTCCGCGAAGTCGTTTCCGGCCTGGGCCTGAAGGAAGCCAAGGACCTGGTGGACGGCGCCCCCAAGACCCTCAAGGAAGGCGTTTCCAAGGAAGAAGCCGAGAAGATCAAGAAGCAGTTCGCCGACGTGGGCGCCACTGTCGAGATCAAGTAATTATTATGCAAAACGGCCGGCATGGCAGTTTTCGGCGTTCGCCGGTCCGGCCGGTTTCGCATGGCAATGTATGCCCCGCATCACGCTGCTGATGCGGGGCTTTTAAAATGGGGCGCATACGTGGCGCGAATTGGGCGGCGCACTTGCATATGTCGAAAAATTTGGTATAATAAAACACAAATGGTGAAAGATATTCAAAGGGGCGCTGAACATGACCGACCAGGATACCACGATTGCCCAGCTTAAAGAGGCGGTTCACGCACTGTGCGTGCGCAAGGACTGGGGCGATCGGGGGGTTCAAAATCCGCAGCACGTGGCCATGGCCATGACGGTGGAGATGAGCGAACTGCTGGAGCATTTTCAATGGTTGGATCAGGCCCATGTGGATAGTTTGCTCGCAGGCGGGGACCCTGAGCGCGTGGCGCTGATTGCCGAGGAATTTGCGGACGTTATGATGTACGGCCTGCAACTGGCGCGATCGCTTAATATTGACGTTACCGGGCAGATATTTAGAAAAATCGCGATCGTGGATAAACGCAAAAACAGCCGCGCCGACCTGGAAATTAAGCGATAAGGGCGTTAGCCCGCTTTGGAGGTGTGTGCAAAGTGCGCGATGGAATACTGGTGCTGGATTTTGGCGGACAGGACGCGCAGGCGGTGGCGCGCAAGGTGCGTGGCGAGCACGTCTATAGCCAGGTGCTGCCCTTTGACGCGGACATAGAGCGCATTCGCGCGTGCGAACCTAAGGGATTGATTTTTGCCGGTGGACGGGGCGACCCGTTCGGGGCGGGCGCGCTGGATTGCGCCGATGAAGTGTACGCGCTTGGGTTGCCCATGCTGGGGTTTGGCTATGGCGCCAGCATAATGTTGCGTCACGCGGGCGCGCGGCTTGTCAATACGCGGGATCAGGCGCGTGCCTGCCAGGTATTTTTTGAGGAACATCCGCTATTTGAGGGCCTGACGCAGAGTGAACGCATGCTTGATCGCCTGGACGAGATGGACCTGCCTGAGGGATTTGAACGAATCGCCTATACTGCCGAAGGCGAGGGGGCGGCTTTCGCGTGCGAGCAGAGCAGGATGTACGGCATGCAGTTCTATACCGAGCCCAACGATCCGGATGGGCTGGCCATACTGGATAATTACTGCAAAATGTGCGGCTGCGCGCGCGACTGGAGCATGGAGTCCTTTCTGGAGGAGGCGCTTGAGCAGATCAAGCGCGATGTGGGCGCGGGCCGCGCGCTGATCGCCATTTCCGGCGGGGTGGATTCCGCCGTGTGCGCGGCGCTGATGCACCGCGCGATAGGGCAGCAGCTTACCTGCATGCATGTGGATACCGGGCTTATGCGAAAGGGCGAGCGCGAGGCGGTGGAAAGCTGCTTTGGCGGCGAGATGGGCATGAACCTGGTCATTATCGACGCGCGGGCGCGCTTTTTGAAACGCCTGCGCGGCATAGAGCAGGCCGACGAAAAGCGGCGCGCCGTGGAGGACGAATACATAAACGTATTAAAGGAAGAAATCGCCCGCAGCGGCGGCGCGGAGATCCTGGCCCAGGGCACGATTTACACCGATATCCTAAGCGGCGAGGAGATGGGCGCCCGGGAAAAAGGCGCCGCCCTGTCCGAAAACGTGGATTTTGTGCGGCTGATCGAGCCCATCAAAATGCTTTTTAAAGACGAGGTGCGCGAACTGGGCCGTTTGCTGGGCCTTAGCCAGGATCTGGTAAACCGTCAGGCGTTCCCGGCCGCCGGGCTGGCCATGCGCTGCCGGGGCGAGGTCACGCGCGAACGGTTGGATATGGTGCGCGAGGCCGACGCCATACTGCGCGAGGAAATCGTGCAGTCGGGCCTGGAAAAGCGCGTGCGGCAGTACTTTGTGGTGCTTACCACCGAGCGGACCAGCGGCGTGCCGGAAAGCGGCTACGCGGCCGTGCTGCGCGTGCTGAGCACGACCTCGTCGCAGGCGGCCAGCGTATACCGCTTGCCGTACGACCTGCTGGAACGCCTGGCCGCGCGCATCACCGCCGAGGTGCAGGGCATCAACCGCGTGGTGTACGACATCACCGGCGTGCCGCCGGCGACGGTGGAGTGGGATTGATTAAAGGTTACTTAACAGGGCGGGAGGAACGAAAGCCGTGAAAATCCGGCACGCCACGCAGACCGATGAGGGAACTGCGGTTGAAAATACTTTCGTCGCTTACGACGATTTGGAAAATTGCCTGGGCGAGGCGGATGTGAGCGAATACATGCGCGATATGCTGTGCCCCTCGCGCCCGCACCATTTAAAGGTGCGCGTGGACTGCGAGGAAGAGGCGATGGACGCGCTCCTGGGCGCCGCCACCGCGCGCGCGATGTTATTGGCGCGGGGCGCCGCCGCCGCGGCGCGCATTTACGCGCAGTGCGGCGCGGAAGATACGCTGTTTATGCGCGCGCTGACCGCCCAGGGCTATAAGGATGACGACGCGCTGATACGCATGCGCCGCCCGCTCAGGCGCGGCCCGATCGTAAAGCCGATGCCCGCCGGCTGCGTAATCGTGCGCGATTACCTGATTGACGAAACCGAAAGCCGCTTTTTTCTGGAGCGGCACAACGCGGTCTTCGCGGAAAACCGCGATATGGCCTATCTGCGCGAATTAAAGCAAAAGCCCAACTTTGCGCGCCTGTTGGCGGTGGCGCCCGGCGGCCTGGCCGGCGAGCTGATTACCTGGTCCGACGGCGCGGCCGGCGTGGTGGGCGTGGTGGAGACGCCCCCCGCCTGGCAGAAAAAGGGCGTGGCCAGCTATCTGATGGAGCAGGCGAGGATGTACTGGCTGAGTAAAGGGCTCAGCACCGCCTACTTTGACGTGTGGACGCGCCTGACCGGCGCGATGCGGCTGGCCGCCACTTCGGGCTTCCGCCCGGCGGAGGTCATTTGCCGCTATCCGGGCATCGACTATCAATAGCGCGTCCGGCTGGCATTTATTTACCCAAACCGAATAGGATGAAGCATGGGGGAGATTTACGTGAAAAAGTATTCTGTGGCCGTCGTAGGCGCCACCGGCATGGTGGGCCAGCGCTTTGTATCGCTGCTGGATAAGCATCCCTGGTTTGAAATTACCACGCTGGCCGCCAGCGCGCGTTCCGCCGGACAGACCTATGCCGAGGCCGTGAACGGCCGCTGGGCGTTTGACTGGCCGGTTCCCGAAAAGGCGCGCGATATGCGCGTCGTCAACGCGGCCGAGATTGAAAAGGTGGCCGGCGGCGTGGACTTCGTGTTCTGCGCGGTGGATATGCCCAAGGACCAGATACGCGCGCTGGAGGACGGATACGCAAAGTGCGAAACGCCGGTGGTTTCCAACAACTCGGCCCACAGGGGCACGGACGACGTGCCCATGATGATCCCTGAGATCAACCCGGAGCACATGGCGGTCATCGAGCATCAGCGCGCGCGGCTGGGCACGCGCAGCGGCTTTGTGGCCTGCAAACCCAACTGCTCCATACAGGGCTATGTGCCCGCGCTCAGCCCGCTGCGCGAGTTTGGGGTAAGCAAGGTAAACGTATGCACCTACCAGGCCATCTCCGGCGCGGGCAAGACATTTAAAACCTGGCCGGAAATGGTGGATAACGTGATTCCCTTTATCGGCGGCGAGGAGGCAAAAAGCGAACTGGAGCCGCTCAAGATCTGGGGCAGCGTGCAGCAGGGCGTCGTGGTAAACGCCACCGCGCCGGTGATCAGCGCGCAGTGCTACCGCGTGGCCGCGTCCGACGGCCATATGGCGGCCGTATCGGTCAGCTTTGAGCGCAAACCCCCCATGGAAGAGATTCTGGCGAGGTGGGCGTCCTTTGAGGGCCTGCCCCAGAAATTGGGCCTGCCCAGCGCGCCCAAACAGTTCCTTACCTATTTCAGCGAGGAAAACCGCCCGCAGACCCGGCTGGACCGCGATCTGTACGGCGGCATGGGCATCAGCATAGGCCGCCTGCGCGAGGATACGATTTTTGACTACAAGTTCGTCTCGCTTTCGCACAACACGCTGCGCGGCGCGGCGGGCGGGGCGGTGCTGACCGCCGAGCTGCTCTGCCAGCAGGGCTACATCGCGCACAAGTAATTTTTTATACAAATGATACGGGCTGTCCGCCAAATGAAGGCGGGCGGCCCTTTTTTAGACGCGTTTCGCGGGCCTCTGCGACCGGCGCGCGCGCGGCGCGCAACCTGAAAGGGGGTTATTTTTATGAAGAAAAGCCTGTTTTCCGGCTCCGGCGTGGCGCTGGTCACCCCGTTTTGCGACGGCGGGGTGGACATGGCCGCGCTGGGCCGGCTGCTCAGGCGGCAGATGGAGTCCGGCACCGACGCGCTGATCGTGCTGGGCACCACGGGCGAGCCGCCCACGCTCAGCGACGCCGAGCGCGACAGCGTCATCGCCCGCTGCGTGGAGCTGGCCGGCGGACGCGTTCCGGTGATCGTGGGCGCGGGCACAAACGACACCGCGCGCAGCGCGGATCTGGCCGCGCGTGCGCGCGCGCTGGGCGCGGACGGCGTGCTGGTGGTGACGCCCTATTACAACAAACCGTCGCAGGAAGGGCTTTTCCGCCACTTTATGACGGTGGCGGAAAAGGGCGCGCTGCCGCTTATCATGTATAACGTGCCCTCGCGCACGGGCGTGAGCCTCGCGCCCGAAACCGTGGCCCGGTTAAGCGAACACGAACTGATCGCAGGGCTTAAGGAAGCCTCGGGCGATTTGGTGCGCCTGGCCGAAACCATAAATATGTGCGGGAAAAAGCTTAGCTTTTATTCGGGCAACGACGATCAAACCCTCCTCGTCATGGCGCTGGGCGGCAGCGGGGTCATTTCGGTGGCGGCAAACCTGATTCCGGACGTCATGCACGAAATGACCGCCGCCGCGCTGCAAGGCGACTTTAAACGTTGCCGCGAACTGCAACTGAAATGGCTGCGCCTGATGCGGCTGCTGTTTGTGGAGTCTAACCCGGCGCCGGTAAAGACCGCGCTGGATATGATGGGGCTGTGCCGCGCCGGGGTGCGCGCGCCGCTGTGCGAAATGGGCGCGGTAAACGCCGGGCTGTTGCGGCGCGAGCTTGAAAATATGGGCCTGGCCTGAACGGTTAACGGCCGTTTTTAATTGACAAGCGCGCTTTTACTACTTTATAATATTTATACGATTTCC
>CAWVLE010000316.1:0-2536 GCA_963929805.1 uncultured Eubacteriales bacterium
ATGATGGCCTTTGTGCAGTTGGAGGACCTGTACGGAACCACCGAAGCGCTCATCTTCCCCCGGGTGTACGAGCGATTTGGCGCGCTATTGCAAAACGACGCGCTGGTGGTGCTGGAAGGCAAGCTGTCCATTCGCGAGGAGGACGCGCCCAAACTGGTGGTGGACGGCGTTAAGCCGCTCAGCCACGCGGCCCACGGCGCGGGGCGGGCCGCGCGCCAGGAGGCATACGCGACGGAAGACGATTTGAGCGATCTGCCCGCGTGCCTGCGCGCCCCGGCGGAAGCCGCGCCCGCGCGCGAAGAAAAACGCCGCAAGCTGTATCTGCGGCTGAGCGACGCCGGCGCGCGCGAGGAGGCGGCGCTGATACTGATGCGCACGCCCGGCAACATACCGGTAAAGTTTTATTATAGCGACCAGAAACGCTACGAGGACGCGCCGCGCAACCTGTACGTGGATGAAAATTATCTGGACGGCGAATTGCGCCGCGCCTTTGGCGATGAAAACGTGGTGTTTAAGGGATAGCCCCTGCGGGCGGCAAGGCGCTTAACGCTTTATGGGCGTTTCGCGCTGCACATGAAAAATACGCCGGCTGGGCCGCATGGCTCAACCGGCGTATTTTGCCGCGCGCGGCGCGATTAGACGATAAAGTCCTCGCTGCGCAAATCGCTGTAGAAGCGGCCCGACTGGGCCGTAAAGCGCAGCGCGCAGTAGCTGGGATCGGACGGGCCAAGCGGATAATCCACAATGTCGCCGTCGCGCCATACCAGCCGCTTGCTGGCGTCGTCCTCCAACACTTCCATGGCGCCGCGCAGCATGACGCCGCGGCGCGAATGTTTTTCGTAAAAGTATATGCATGCCTTGGGGTTGTTGCGGTACTGACGCACGCGCATCATGGTAGCGTCCGAAATAAAGTAGAACGTTTTGATGCCCTCGCGCGCCCGCGGCGGCAGCCCTGAACGGGTGTTGGGGTAACCGTCGTTGTCGATGGAGCTTATGTAGGCTACGCTCCGTTTGTCAATCAGTTTTTTAATGACCTGTTCCGCGTTTTGGATCACCCTGAACGCCTCCCGCCAACTTCGCGCGGTATGCCGCGCGTGTGGGTTTATCCCTACGTAAATTATACGTCGCGCGGCGCGCCGTGTCAATTTTCGGCGCGCCGTTTTTGAACAAAAATTTTAACAAATGAAGCGTTCGCGGGCGTCATTCCATTTCGATCATGCGGTAGCCCACGCCCACTTCGGTTACGATGTATTCGGGCATGGTGGGGTCGCGCTCCAGCTTGCGGCGTATATTCGCCATGTTTACCCGCAAAAGCTGGGTATCGCAGTTGGCGTAAGGCCCCCACACCTGCCGGATCATGAAATCATAGGTGAGCACCTTGCCCGCGTGGGTACATAATAGCGCCACGATTTTGTATTCGATCTGGGTTAAGTGAATTTGCCGGTCGTCCACCTTCACCAGCCTTTTTTCGATATCGATTATAAGCCCGTGCGAACGGAACACCATGTCGCGCGGCAGGCTGGAACCGCCGCTGCGCAATTGGCCGTTGCGCAGCGCCGCGCGAATGCGCGCCAGCAGCTCGGCCGTGCCGAAAGGCTTGGTCACATAATCGTCCGCGCCGTTATCCAGCGCCGTCACCTTGTCGCGCTCGTGGCCCCGCGCCGAGACCACCACGATGGGCATGCTGCTCCACTGCCGGACCGAACGGATAATTTCCTGGCCGTCCATGTCGGGCAGCCCCAGATCCAAAAGCAGAAGATCGGGGTTGTGCGACGTGATGATCGAAAGCGCCGTGCGCGCGTTGGCGGTTTCCAAAATGGAATAGCCGCTGGAGGTTAAAATGGTTGTGATATAGCTGCGGATGCGTTCGTCGTCCTCGACGACCAGTATGCAGGGCGCATGCTTCATGAAGGGCCCTCCTCCTCGATTTGCCCGGCGGAAGAAGCGCCGAGCGGCAGGGTAAAGGTGAACAGCGCGCCGCCGCCGCGCCGGTTTTCGGCGGTCATTTCGCCGCCGTGCGCCTTGATTATGGCCTGGCACACGCTAAGGCCGATGCCCATATTTTTAACGCCGTCGCTGGTGGGCGTACCGGCGTCCGCGGGCATGGGGGAGAACAGGGTTTTGAGCTTTTCGCGCGATATGCCCGCGCCGTCGTCGGCCACCTGGAAGCGCGCCGCGTTGCCCGCTTTTCCCAGCGTAACGCGCGCGTAGGTGGCGCCTTTAGCGTGGAAGGCCACGTTTTCCAGCAAATTGCTCAGCACCTGTTCGATGAGAATGGGGTCCATCGGCACCATGAGCAGGTCCTCCGGCAGGCGTATCTCCACCGGGAAATTGTCATAGCGCTTGCGGAACTTGCGCACCGTTTCCGCGATAATCTCCTCGGCCGCCTCCTCGCGCTTGAACACGCGCGCGGTACCCGCGTTGATGCGGGTGATGGAGAGCAGGTTTTCCACCATGCGGATAAGCCACTGCGCGTCGTCGGCGATTTCGCGCAAAAGCGTCAGCCGGCGCTCGGCCGGCATGCCCTTTTCATGGT
>CAWVLE010000317.1:0-4691 GCA_963929805.1 uncultured Eubacteriales bacterium
AAATAGCGCTTGAACAGGCCGAAATAGCGGCGAATGATGGCCGGGTCCTCCGCCTGGATGGACAGGCCGTAGCGGCCCGCCCCGCGAAAGCTGAGCCCGCCCGACGCCAGGATTACCGCGGCCGTTTCGCTGAGCACACAGCACTGCCTGCCGGTCTTAAGCCGGGCCAGCTCCAGCCGCACGTCAGATGAAAAAGACATATGCTTTGCAACCTTCCCGTTAAAAACGCGGCGGAGAAAGCCGGTCCTCCCCCACGATGCGCACCTCGCATTCGAGGCTCACGCCCGAATGTTCCAACACGCGCGCGCGCACGTATTCTATCAAAGCGATCACGTCGTCGCTGCTCGCGCCGCCCGCGTTTACGATAAACCCCGCGTGCTTTTGCGACACCTGCGCGCCGCCGACGCGCGCGCCCTTAAGCCCCGCTTCCTCGATCAGCGCGCCCGCGAAATAGCCCTCGGGCCGTTTGAAGGTAGAGCCCGCGCTGGGCAGGTTAAGCGGCTGCTTTTCCCGGCGCCGCGCGTTCAGTTCGCTCATCTTATCCCCGATTTCGCGCGCGTCGCCCGCCTTAAGCGAAAACGCGGCTTCCAACACCACGCCGCCCTCGCGCAGCGCGCGCGTGGAGCGGTAGCCCATTTGCATCTCGTCCCGGCTAAGCGTGCGCGCCTCGCCCCCCAGCAAGACGCGCGCCCACAAAAGCGTGTCCGCCAGTTCCCCGCCGTAGGCGCCCGCGTTCATGGCCACGCCGCCGCCCACCGTGCCCGGTATGCCCGCGGCAAATTCCAGCCCGGAAAGCCCTTCGCGCATCGCGTACGCGCTCAATCCCGCCAGCGCCGCGCCGGCCTGGGCGGTCAATACGCAGCCCTCGCGCCGTATGCGGCCAAACCGGCCGTCCAACACCACGACCAGGCCGCGGATGCCGCCCGCGCGCACCAGCAGATTAGAGCCGTTGCCCATCACCAGCGCGGGTACGCCCGCCGCGCGCGCCGCCTCAAGCGCGGCCAGCAGTTGCGCCTCCTCGCGCGGAAATACCATTATATCGGCCGGGCCGCCCACGCGAAAGGTAGTGTGCGCGTCCATGGGCTCGTTTTGGCGCATATCCTCGGGCGCGAACCGTTCGCGCAGCGCGTCCATGAAATTTTGCATGTCAAAGCCTCCGAATGTCAAATCGGCCTCCGCCCGCGCGTCAAGGCCGCAAAAGCCCGCCCTGTAATTGTATCCCGGGCGCTACTGATCTATGAACACATAATTTTTGCCGTGCATCATTTCCTGGCAATGCACGATAACCACCGCGTCCGGCTGGAACGAATCCACGTACTCCTCAATGGTCTTGTTGCTCTTGCGCAGGTCTATGGCGCATATATCGCGCACGGCCAGCGACAGAAAGCTGCTGACCGGCGTGCCGAAGGAATCCTTCACCACCAGCAGCCGGCCCTCGGGCGCGGAGGGATTGGTGTAATACACCACGTCGGGATGCTGGCCGTACACGTTGTAGCAGTTGGCGTAGGCTTTGCCCGTAGCCTCGGGCAAAAGCTGCATGTACATCACGGTATCCTCAAAACTGCCCTGCGAATCCACCAGCCGCTTATCCTCCATGATGGATTTTTCGATATAGGTGTCAAAGGCGGGGGTAATCAGCTGGAAGTCGTCCGGCGCAACATAGTCGGGCCCCAGCCGGTTGCCCAGGTCGTTCATGTGCGCGCCGGGCAATATTTCCACGTTAAAGTTTTCCAGCCTGGCCGCCTCGCGGTCGGCCTTGACGTCCGTCAGTTCGTTAAGCGCGTCCACCAGGCGCGAATATACCTCAAAGGCGGTGCGTATGGACCAGTGCGCGTCCGTGCGGTAAATAATATCGTCGATCGGCAGGCCGGTCTGGGCCATGATCTCGCGGCTGTCCAGCGTGGGGATGCCGCCCGCGCGCAGCCCGGACACGATCTCGTCGGCGATTTCGTTGTTAAAATCGGTCACGCCGTCGGGCAGCATATCGTCCTGATACAGCGAGGTGTGCGCGTATACGTACAAAAGCGGGATCCCCCGCGCGCGCAACCGCTCGCCCAGCTCGCACAGCGTGTTTACGTCCTCGGTCACGTCCACGTCGCTGACCAGATCGTACAGGTGGCCGGTTTTGAGCGTAACCATGGTGCTGTTGCCGTAGGAGAGCATCTGCTTGCCCATCAACAGTTGCAACTGGGCGTTTGCCCGCTCCATGGCGGTTTTCTTAAACAGGTTGGTATTGATGGCGCTTTCCAGCGCGTCGATGCGCGCGCTCACCTGGTCAAACAGCCCGGGGTCGGTAGGCAGGTACTGGCGGTAGGAGGACACCAACGCGTAGCCCAGCGCGGGCAGGTTCAAAAACGCGGTCGCGCCGCCCAGTATAAATATGGTCACCAGCAGCACTACGGCCAGCACGGCGTTCAATTTTTTTGTCAGCATGTTCTCACCCCCGGCTTAGAAGTTAAAGTAGATAAACGGGTTGTAGCTGCCCATCACCACATAGGTAACGGAAACGGCGAACGCCGCCAGCAGGCCCACCGTGCGCGCGATTTGGGATACGGCCGGCGGGATGTGCAGCCGTTTTTCCAAAAAGGCGCCAAACGGCAGGGAAAACAGCACCGCCGCCGCCATAAACAGCCCGTACTCGCGCACGTACATGGCCGATACCGAATCCCACAGCCCGTTCGCGCCGATGCCGAACAGCGCGCCCATGCGGCGCAACGCGGAGGGCAGCGATTCCGCCCGCATAAATACGGTAAACACCACCACGGCCACGTTGGTATATACGTAGCCCAGCCAGTGCTTTTCCATCCATTTGCCCAGCCCGGTCAATTTTTCAATCAGCAGCAGCACAAAAAAACTGACGCCCCAAACGGCAAACGTCCAATCGGCCCCGTGCCACAGCCCGGTAAGCAGCCACACCACAAACATGTTAAAGGCCAGACGCCATTTGCTCTTTACCCGGCTGCCGCCCAGCGGGAAGAACAGATAATCCCGAAACCAGCTGCCCAGCGATATATGCCACCTGCGCCAGAACCCGGTAATGGATTTGGCCAGCATGGGGTAATCAAAGTTTTCCAGAAAGTGGAACCCGAACATGCGGCCCAGGCCAATGGCCATATCCGAATAGCCCGAAAAATCGAAAAACACCTGTACGTGATAAAATATGGCCGCCATCCAGGCCGCGGATACCGACAGGCTGCCGTCGCCCAGGCTGTAAGCGTGCTCCACCAAAAGCGCCAGGTTGTTGGACAATATCACCTTTTTGCTCAGCCCGACCATAAACCTTCGCGCGCCCGAGCAAAAATCGTCCATGTTCTCCACGCGCCCTTTGATCTCGTCGGCCACCGTCTGATAGCGCACGATCGGGCCGGCGATCAGCTGCGGGAAAAAGGAGATATACAAACACACGTCCCAAAAGCTCTTCTGCGCCTGGCCGTCGCCCCGGTATACGTCTATCACATAGGAAATGGCCTGAAAGGTGAAAAAGGAAATGCCGATGGGCAGCATGATGTCGGGCACGGGCAGGTTCAACCCAAAGCCCAAGTTGAGGTTGTTCAGGATAAATTTCAAATACTTAAACGCGCCCAGCAACCCCACGTCGAACACCAGCGCGCCCACCAGATACCTGCGCGCATGGCCGTCCGCCTTATGCCGGTCGATCAGTATGCCCGCCTGCCAGTTGCACACGATGGATAAAAGCATTACAAACACAAACCACGGTTCGCCCCACGCGTAAAACAGCAGGCTCATGACGGTCAAAAACAGATTGCGCGCTGCGCGGTTGCGCATGGGAATATAGTAAATAAGCAGCACACAGGGCAAAAAAAAGAACAGGAATATCGTGCTTGAAA
This sequence comes from uncultured Eubacteriales bacterium, assembly GCA_963929805.1. Classification (GTDB taxonomy): domain Bacteria; phylum Bacillota; class Clostridia; order Christensenellales; family Aristaeellaceae; genus CAWVLE01. Next base: position 3,849 of record CAWVLE010000317.1, read on the forward strand.
ATACCATGGCGTATCTCCTTGTAAGGCGGCAGGCGCCCTCTATTTCGCAGATATTATACCATATGCCCGCTAAAAAGTCGAACCGTGGCGCCGCAATTCTTATGCCGCCTTGAGAAATTAACGCCCTTGCCCTATAATAGAGGCAGATAGTATCCCGCGCCGCGCGGGCGCGGGCATAAGAAAGGCGGGGGAAAAATGGCCCTTGTATCTACCCTGGCGCTGCTTCGGCAAGCCACGCGCGACGGCTACGCCATAGGCGCGTTCAATTTTGAAAACATGGAAATGGCCCAGGCCATTGTGGCCGCGGCAGAGGAAACCGGCGTTCCGGTCATCATGCAGACCACGCCCGGCACGGTGCGCTACGCAAGCGTATCGCTGTTTTCGGCCATGGTGCGCAGCCTGGCCGAAAAATCCAGCGCGCGCATCGCGCTGCACCTGGATCACGGCGAAAGCCCGGATATGGTGCGCGACGCCGCCGCCGCGGGATACAATTCGGTCATGATCGACGGCAGCAAACTGCCCTTTGAGGAAAACGCCGCCCTGACCCGCAGCGTAAAACGAATGGTGAGCGGCCTGCCGGTGGAAGGCGAGCTGGGCACCGTGGGCGGCAAAGAGGACGACATGGCGGCCGCGCACGGCAGCTATACCGACCCGGAAAAGGCCGCCGAATTCGTAGTCCGCACGGGCGTGGATTTCCTGGCCATTGCCATCGGTACGGCGCACGGCATCTATAAGGGCGAGCCGCACCTGGACATTGGGCGTCTTAGCCAGATCCGCCGCGTCGTCGGCGTGCCGCTGGTGCTGCACGGCGCGACGGGCGTGCCCGACGATCAGGTCATAGCC
>CAWVLE010000318.1:0-7681 GCA_963929805.1 uncultured Eubacteriales bacterium
AAGGGATTTTGCGCCCGGATCGCGCGCGCCCTGTCGAACGATGCGAAATGCGCGATGTTGAAATATAAAATACTGCCAAGCGTTTAGTCCTCTATAAGGTTGCTTTTTTTAGAATATAGATGCTTGAACGGAAATTCATGACACAATTTACACGTATATAGCTTTTTAAATGGATAAAAATATTTCGGAATGCCATATAAATTAATATGGCGGGAAATTGTAATGGATAGGCGCGGCTGTGGCACTATATTTCATTTACAAATATCGGCCTTGTGACTATACTATAGCTGTCAATAACTGTCAACCGGCGTATGCGGCGTTATACGTGGATGGATGCGGCATGTCCCGCCGGCGCTGCGGACAAAACACGATAAAATGGGGGGAAAGACCCATGGCCATGACTGGACGTGAACGTTTTTTAACCGCGCTTTCCAACAAAAAGCCGGACCGTCTGCCGGTCCAGGTGCATAGTTGGATGCAGTATTATCTCAACCGATACTTGGGCGGCATGGATCAGTACGCGGCCTATGACGCGGTGGGCATGTCTCCGGTGATTTATGTAAACCCCAAAGAGATTTACGATCCGCGCGATTTGGCCAACTGGCAAGTTCGGGTAAAGACCGCCCCGGGCCCCGACGGCCGGATCCAATACGAAAAACGGATAACGACCCCTAAGGGCGAATTGATAGAGCGCGGCGGGACCAACGAATACACCAGCTGGATAACCGAATACCCGATTAAGGGCGAGGCGGAATTTGAAATTTGGAACGCGTATGTGCCGCTGCCCAAACTGGACTGGACGCCTGTTCGCGAAGCCAAGGCGCGCATAGGGGAGCGCGGCATCGTGCGCGGGGCGGGTTTCGGCTTTGGACAGGGCAGCCCATGGCAGGATTTAAGCACCATTATGATGGGCACGGAGGAATGCATTTACGCCGCGATGGACGAGCCGGACTGGATGCATTACGCCATGGAGCGCCTGCTTAAAAAGAAGATGCAGGTGTTTGAACAATCCGGCCGTATTGAACTGGACTTAATAGAGACGGGCGGCGGCGGCGGTTCCAGCACGGTGATCAGCCCGGCGCTGCACCGCGAGTTTTGCCTGCCATACGACCGGAAGCAGCACGCCCTGATACATGAACTGGGCGCGCGTGTGGTGTACCATTTGTGCGGCGGATTGATGCCGCTATTAGAGATCGTGGCGGAAAACGGCACGGACGGGCTGGAAACCATGACGCCTCCCAGCATGGGCGGCGATTGCGATTTGGCAGAAGCTGCGCGGCGCGTAGGCGATAAACTGTTCTTTATCGGCGGGTTTGACCAAAACGCGGGTTTTGAGCACGGCACGCCCGAAAACGTGCGGGAGCAGGTTTTTCGTCTGTTTGCGGCCAAACCGAACGGCGGCTATATCTGCTCGCCGTCCGACCATTTCTTCTATGGGGATCCGGAACTGATACGCGTGTTTGTAGGCGCGGCCAAGGAGTGCGTCTATTCGTAAAAAAACGCTTATTTTATACCGGATAATTTCGGTATATTTCACATTGAATTGTGCTTGAGGAGGAAACGGATATGGAACAGAGATTTCCACAGGCGCTGGAAAACCGGCTTATGGAAATGGTGGAAAAACTGCGCAGTTTCATGATCGAGACCGAATTTGTGTACAAAATCTGCGATATGCCTGCTAAAGAGGCGGCCGATCCCGCGCTGGACACAAGCGGCTGGCTGCCGCTGACCAACCGCCAATTAAAGCGGGATCAGGGCGTCACCTGGGTGCGCGCTACGGTTACCGTGCCCGAATTTTGCATGGACGTGCCGGTTGCCGGAAGCCAGCTGCGCGTGATGGCCGAAAACGGCAGCGCCATGTTTGCGCCGCTGGATTTGTACATCGACGGGAAACTGTCGCTGACCGAGCGCTCATGGATGGACTTTAAATGCCCCGAGGGGATTGTAACCCAAAATGCGGTTCCCGGAGAGAAGCACACGGTGGCTTTCCGGTTTGACCTGAATGAAAAGTGCTATTGGCTTAACAACGTCACCCTGCAGGTGATTTGCGATCGGGTGGAGGATAACGCCAAGCATATCTGCTCTATTATCGAAGAGCTTAAATATATGGAGGGATATGAGGGGACCGCGCCGCTGCTGGACAAGGCCTACGCGCTGCTGGACAAAGCCGTATCGACCGGACTGGTGGCCCAGGTGCGCGAGGCGGAAGAAGAAAGCCGCGCGCTATTTGAGGGCTATCGCGAGCAGGTAAAGCAAAAACGCGTATACCTTGTGGGCCACGCGCACATAGACATGAACTGGTTCTGGTCCATGGAGGAGACGCGCGATATCGTAAAGCGCGATTTTACCACCATGACAAACCTGATGGAGAAGTATCCGGACTTTAAATTTTCGCAGAGCCAGTGCGCCACTTACGAAATCGCCGAGCAGCGCTGCCCGGAGGTATTCAAAAAAATGCAGGCCTTTGAGCGCGACAACCGCTGGGACGTGACCGCGTCTACATGGGTGGAAGGCGATATCAACATGGCGCAGGGCGAGTCCATCGTGCGGCATGTGCTCTATTCCAAGGATTATCTGTCCACCCGTTTTGAAAAGACGCCGCACATCATGTGGTGCCCCGATACCTTTGGCCACCCCGCTACCATCCCGCAGATTTTGAAAAAGAGCGGTTTGAATTATTACTATCATACCCGCTGCGGTTTGGGCGTGGGCTCTTACGAGGACAAGGGGTTCCGCTTCCTGGAGGACAGCCAGCATACCCCGGTTTTCTGGTGGACTGGCCTGGATGGAAGCAGGGTATTGGTTTGCAATACGGTGTATAACCGTACCATCGACACCCGCGGCCTGCTGCGCGCATCCAGGCGCATGGAAAGTTTTGGCGTGGATAAGGCGATGCTGACCTATGGCGTGGGCGACCACGGCGGCGGGCCGACCATACGCGATATCGAATGGGTAAATACCGTGCGTAAGTTCCCGACCGTGCCGGATATCTATTTCAGCACGACGGAAGAATACTACGCCGCCATCGAGCAGGGCGGCTATACGCTGCCCGAACGCGTGGGCGAGATGAACTTTGTGTTTGACGGGTGCTACACCACCCATGCGGATATCAAGCGCGAGAACCGCCTGTGCGAAGAAAGGCTGATGGCGGTTGAAAAACTGTACGCCATCGCGGGCAAATACGGCGTCGCCTATCCGTATGAACAGCTTAAGGATCTGTGGAAGCGCACGTTGTTTAACCAGTTCCACGATATACTGGACGGAAGCGGCGTGAAGGATACCTACGTTTTCACCATGGAGGAAGCGGAAAAGGTGCTTCTGGGCGTTAAGGAACTGACGGACAAAGCCATGCGGGCGCTCGGCGCGCATTTCGGCGCACAGGGCGCGAAAGCTTACCTTATTTACAACCCCAGCGGCTTTGAACGCAGCGAGACCGTCAGCATACCGGTGGATGCGGGCGCGCAATATCAGGCGAGCGATACGCAGGGCAACTGCCTGCGCTGCCAGACCGACGGCGGCGTGGCCCGCGTATTTGTAGAGGATATTCCCGCGTCGGGCGTCAAGGTGATTTGCCTTAAGGAGGATAAAGCGGCCCCGGCCAAAGGCCATATAACCCAGCAGGGCAAATACTACTACATTAACACGCCGCTGTACGAAATTGAAATCTGCAAGGATAACGGGCAAATTACCACCCTTTACGACGTAAAGCAGGATTGGTATGTCGTGCGGCGCGAGGAAATCGGCTGGCGGCTTAAGAAGGGCGTGCTCAACAGCTTGCAAATCCATATGGAGGAGCCGACGGAAATGTCGGGCTGGACCATCGGCAACGTGCGCACCATTCACAACCTGCTCTCGGGCGCCAAGAGCGAGATTATTTGCGACGGCGAGAGCGAAAGCCGCATCCGTTTTGAACATCACTTTGGAAACAGTACGATCTGGCAGGACATCGTGGTGCATCCCGAGCAGGCGCAGATCCGCTTTGAAACCAAGGTAGATTGGCAGGAGTGGGGCGACTTTGACCGCGACGCGCCCATGCTGCGCGCATACTTTGCGCCCGCGGTAAAGAACCACGACGCGGTGTACGAAATTCCGTTCGGCACGATTTCCCGCCCCGCCGACGACAACGAGTACCCCGCGCTTAACTGGGTGGATATAAACGACGAGGCGCATGGCTTTGCGCTGCTTAACGACTGCAAACACGGCCATAAATGCCGCGGCAACGCGATGGAAATGACGCTCATCCGCAGCGGCTGGCTGCCTGACCAGAAATCCGATACCGGTATGCATGAATTTACCTACGCCATTTTGCCGCACGCGGGCGACTGGCAGACGGGCAAAGTGCTTGCGGCCGGGCAGGCCATTAACCAGCCGGTTTGCGTGTCGCGCGCGCATGGCGGGCAAAGCGCCGATTATAGCCTGATTACGTGCCAGGGCGCCGTGCTTTCCAATTTGAAAGCGGCGGAGTCGTCAAGCGGCTTGATTGCGCGCGTATACAATCCTACCAATACGACAGTAAAGGCGGTTTTAACGCTGGGCTTTGACGCGAAGTCGGTTGAGTTTACCGATTTGCTGGAAAAGGAAACGCTGGGCAGCGTCGCTTTGAAGGGCAGGCAAATCCAAATCCAGCTGAACGCCTTTGAAATCGCGAGCCTGAAAATCGATTAAATCTGTTAAGTAAAATCAGCCGGTTGCGTCGGACATGTATTTGCACGTCCGGCGCAACCGTAAATTTGTAAAGCGGCGCTTAAACCGGGCCCGGGCCCGAACGGACGCCGCGCAGAAAAATTACTGAGGTGAGAGCATGGGCAAAGTGCAGGCCAGGATGGTTTGCCATACCCACTGGGATCGGGAATGGTATCTGACCCGGGAACAATTTAAAACCAAAATGGTGCGCCTGATCGACAATATACTTGGTTGCGTAGAACAGGACCCTGAAAGCGTGCTGTTCATGCTGGACGGACAAACCATTATTCTGGAAGACTATCTCGCCGTGCGCCCTGAGCGGGAGCCGCTTTTACAATACGCGGTGCAGCAAGGCATCATAAGCATCGGCCCATGGTATATTTTGCCGGATGAAATGTTGATTAGCGGAGAAAGCCATATACGCAATTATCTGACCGGGCTTGAGGTGGGCAAACGGTTTGGCCGAACGATGAACATAGGCTATCTGCCCGATTCGTTTGGACATCCGGAGCAGATGCCCCAAATTCTTTCCGGGCTTTCCATGGACGCCATTGTATTTTGGCGGGGCATGGGCAGGCATATGACCCATACCGAGTTTTACTGGCGCGCGAAGGGCGGAAACGGCCAGGTGCTGGGCGTCAATATGCCAAACGGATACGGAAACAGCGCGCGGCTGTCGGCCGACATTGATGAGACGGCGCCCCGTCTGGACGCTATGATCGAGGATCTGCGCGCGCAGGGGACTACCGAACATGTGCTGCTTATGAACGGGTCAGACCACATACTTAACCAGAAAAATATTTCCGCGATTCTGGCGGAATATAACCGCAGAGGCGGCTATCAAATTGCGCTTTCTACCATGCAGGATTTTTTGGACGCCTTGAAAGGCAGCCTAAAGGAACTGGAAGTTTTCGAGGGCGAACTGCGCTACGGCGACCGCACGATTTTACTGGGCGGAACCATGTCCGCGCGGGTGTATCTTAAACAGCGCAACAACTGCGTGCAGCGGCTGATGGAACGGTATTTGGAACCGCTCTCCTCGGCGGAAGCGCTGCTCGGCCTCAAATGGGGCTTTTTAGGGTATCAGAAATACCTTTGGAAAAAGATTTTGGAAAATCAGCCGCACGACAGCATATGCGGATGCAGCATAGATGAAGTTCACCGCGAAATGATGACCCGTTTTGACAGCGTGGAACAGCTGGAACGCACGCTGTTTGCCGACGGCGTGCGCCGTATCGCGCAAAACGCGAAACGCGCACAGGACGGCGAGGACGCCCAGGTAGTATATTTTGAGCCCACGCAGGACGGATTGCCATCTTACGCGATTGTTACGGTGGATCTGGATCCCATGCTGGTCAAACGCGTCAACTTTGCCAAATCGTCCATCGACGAATATGAGGACAGCATTTCGCATCCGCCCATGCCGCAGGCGGTACAGGTGAAAGATGAGCGCGGGCAAATATTGCAGGCGCATTTGATAAGCGGGCGCAAGGATTACTTTATGCATCTGCAGGACGAAACCCTGCCGGAAGTATACAAGGTAAACCGCCTGACAATCGGCCTGGTGGCGCCGGGCGACAGCTATGGTTTGCACACATTGTACGTAAGCAGGATTGACAATAAGCCTCAATCGGTGCATACTGATAGCGAAGAATCGATAGAGAATGAATACTATAAAATTTTATTTGAGGGAAACGCGTTTACCGTGCTGGATAAAAAAACCGGACGCGAACACAAAGGAGTGGCTAAATTAGTAGACAAAGGGGACGCGGGCGACGAATATACCTATTCCTGGCCCGACTGCGACGCCGTGTTTGAAATTGATCCCCGCCGCACAAGCGTGCGCGTGAACGCGGTAGGCGGCATCTATCAGGAATTGATCGTGGAGGGCGAAATGCAGCTGCCGCAATCGCTCAGTCCGGACCGGTCCAGGCGTGACGATAAGTTGATTTCTAACCCCGTAAAACTTGTCGCCGCGTTGTCCGAGGCGACCGACCGGATCGACTTTACCGTGGAGGTGGAAAACCGGTCCAAAGATCACGTGCTGTCGGTAGAACTGCCCGCCCATACGCCGGCCCGGCTGAGCCGCGCGACGACCGCCTTTGCGCTGACCGAGCACGATACGAAGCGGCGCGTGGTGGAAAATTGGATGGAATATCCCTTCCCAACCCACGCGTGTCACGGATTTATCGACGTGGGCGACGAACATTATGGCGCATGTGTAAGCGCCGAAGGGTTGTATGAATATGAGGCGGGCGAAGACGGCTGCGTACATTTAACTCTGCTGCGGTGCGTGGGCTATCTATCCCGCGCTGATTTAAACACCCGCGTGGGCAACGGCGGCTGGGAGCTGGCTACGCCGGGCGCGCAATGCCTGGGCAAACACAGTTTCCGATTTGGGCTAACCTACCGCGATCGGCCGTTTGAGTGTTCCGGTGCCTTCGCGTTGTCCGAGCGCATGCTCAATCCGCCCGCTTTTGAACAGGTGTTTGCGCAAGACGCCGGCGCAATCGTGCGCAATCCGTTGGGCTTTATTTCCCAACTGGGCGAAATGGTGCGCCTTTCCGCCCTGAAAATAACGGAGGATGGGCAGGATGTGCTTATGCGCGTATTTAGCGTCGGGCGCGAAACCGCGCACGTGTCGCTCCGCCTGCCCGATTGCATTGGGCGCGTTAAGGCATGTAACCTTGCCGAGCAGCCTATGGAGGATGCAGAGTTTGAATTTACGGACAATGTGCTTAGCTTTTGTGTGTCTCCGGGTCAAATCCGGTCGTTCCGGCTTGTAAATAAATCAAATTAAGAAGGAGTGGTTGACTTATGAAACGTTCTCAAATCAATGCCGCGCTGCAAAAAGCGATAGACATGGCGGAAAAACATTGTTTTAAACTGCCCAAATTTTCAGCGTGGACGCCCAAAGACTGGGAAAGCAAAGGCGTAGAGTTTCAGGAAATACGCATGGCCATGCTGGGCTGGGACGTGACCGACTTTGGAACGGGCG
>CAWVLE010000319.1:0-6684 GCA_963929805.1 uncultured Eubacteriales bacterium
CGGGCTCAAGCCGGTGCACCGCCGCATACTCTATTCCATGATCGAGCTGGGCGTGACGCCCGACAAGCCCTTCCGCAAATCGGCGCGTATCGTGGGCGACGTGCTGGGCAAATACCACCCGCACGGCGACAGCGCGGTATACGACGCCATGGTGCGCCTGGCGCAGGATTTTTCCACGCGCTATCTGCTGGTGGAGGGCCAGGGCAACTTTGGCTCGGTAGACGGCGACGGCGCGGCCGCCATGCGGTATACCGAGGCGCGGCTTTCCAAGCTGGCCATGGAGCTTACGCGCGATCTGGACAAGGAAACGGTGGATTTTTATCCCAACTTTGACGAGACGCTGATGCAGCCCGAGGTGCTGCCCAGCCGCTTTCCCAACCTGCTGGTAAACGGCTCCAGCGGCATTGCGGTGGGCATGGCCACCAACATACCGCCCCACAACCTGGGCGAGGTCATCGACGGCGTAGTGTACATGATCGACCACCCCGACTGCACCTGCGAAGACCTGATGGGGCTGATCAAGGGGCCGGACTTTCCCACGGGCGGCATCATACTGGGCAAGGCGGGCATACACGAGGCATACGCCACCGGCCGCGGCCGCATCATTACGCGCGCGCGCACCCAGATCGAGCCCATCGGCGCCAATCGCGACCGCATCGTGGTAAGCGAAATCCCCTACATGGTCAACAAGGCGCGCCTGGTGGAAAAGATCGCCGAGCTGGTGCATGAAAAGCGGCTGGACGGCATAAGCGACATACGCGACGAATCCGACCGCGAGGGCATGCGCATCGTAATCGACCTGAAGCGCGACGTAAACGCCAACGTGGTGCTCAACTACCTGTTCAAGCACACCCAGATGCAGGAGACCTTTGGCGTGAACATGCTGGCGCTGGTGGACGGCGAGCCCAAAATCCTCTCCATCCGCCAGGTGCTTCACCATTATATCGACCACCAGAAGGACGTCATCACCCGCCGCACCCGTTACGACCTGGGCAAGGCCGAGGCGCGCGCCCACATACTGGAAGGCCTGCTCATCGCGCTGGACCGCATCGACGAGGTAATCCGCCTGATCCGCTCTTCGCGCACCGACGCCGAGGCCAAGGATGGGCTGATGAGCACGTTCGGCCTGACCGACAAGCAGGCCCAGGCCATACTGGATATGCGCCTGCGCCGCCTGACCGGCCTGGAGCGCGACAAGATCGAGCTGGAATTTGAGGAACTGAAAAAGCAGATCGCCCACCTGCGCGACGTGCTGGCCAACGAGTGGATGGTGCTGGACATCATCAAGACCGAAATACTGGAGATCCGCCGCCGCTACGCCGACGAGCGCCGCACCGAAATCACCGCGCTGGACGGCGAAATCGACATGCTGGACCTGATCCAGGAAGAGGATATGGTGGTTACGCTGACCCACTACGGCTATGTAAAGCGCCTGCCGCAGGACACCTACCGCGCGCAGCGCAGGGGCGGCAAGGGCGTAATGGGCGCGGCCACGCGCGAGGAGGACTTTGTGGATCAGCTGTACGTGACATCCACCCACGACGTGCTGATGTTCTTTACCAACCGCGGCCGCGTGTATCAGCTAAACTGCTACGAAATCCCCGAGGCCGGGCGCACCGCGCGCGGCACCGCCATTGTAAACCTTTTGCAGCTGGAGGGCGGCGAAAAGGTAACCGCCATGCTGCCTGTGCCCGAAGATCGTACCGCCGGGCACTATCTGGTGATGGCCACCCGCAACGGCCTGATTAAGCGCACCGAGCTTAGCGAGTTTACCAACCTGCGCAAAAGCGGGCTGATCGCCATCGTGCTGCGCGAGGACGACGACCTGATCGGCGTGCAGCTGACCGACGGCACGTGCGACCTTTTGCTGGGCACCGAGCAGGGCATGGCCATACGCTTCCCCGAAAGCGAGATGCGGCCCACCGGCCGCGCCTCCATGGGCGTAAAATCCATAGAGCTTGCGCAGGGCGACGTGGTGGTGTCCATGAGCGTATTGCAGGAGGACGCGCAGGTGCTCTCGCTTACCCAGTCAGGCTACGGAAAGCGCACCCAGCCCGACGAATACCGCAGCCAGTCGCGCGGCGGCAAGGGCATTAAGGCCATGAACCTGACCGACAAGACCGGGCTGTTGGCCAGCCAGCTTCTGGTGCGCGAGGACGAAGACCTTTTGCTGATTACCGACGACGGAACGATTATACGCACCCCGGCCGCCTCCATCCCCGTGCTGGGCCGCAACACCCAGGGCGTGCGCGTGATGCGCGTGGAGGAAGGCTGCAAGGTGGTGTGCGTGGCCCGCGCCGAGGCCGAGGAAGAAGACGCGCAGGACGGCCCGGAGGACGGCCCGGAGGGCGATTTTGCCGGGCGGGACGATTTGACCGGCCAGGCGGACGCGCAGGACGGCGGCGGCGCGCCCGCCTACCCCGCGGACCGTGCGCTTATTAACGATACCGGACGGCCGGACGCGCTGGACAAGCTGGTCCAATCGCTTGAGGAAAACCCTGAACCGGACGACGGCCCGGATTCCATTTAACGACGCCCGCGCAGGCCTTTACCCGCTAACGCCCGCGGCCCACATCGCCGGCCGCGGGCCTTTTTCCGCGTTCGCGGCCCAAAATATCAAAGACTTTGGTCTGTTCTTTGCGGATTTCCGCACAAACAGACCAAAGTCTTAAAAATTTGCGCGCGTTTGGGCGATTTGCGCATCGTTTAGTCCCAATCGCCGTTCTTTTTCATATGGCGTTCCAGGGCGCGGATGACGCATTCGATCACCTTAAGCCGGGCGTAGCGCTTGTCGTTGGATTCAACCACGATCCAGGGCGCCCATTCGGTATTGGTTTTTTGGAGCATTTCATCCACGGCCTGTTCGTACAGGGGCCATTTTTCGCGGTTACGCCAATCCTCGTCGGTAATTTTCCACTGTTTCCCGGGGGTATTCTGGCGGTTTTGGAATCTGCGCAGCTGCTCGTCGGCGTCGATGTGCAGCCAGAATTTGAGAATTACGGCGCCCCAGTCGTACAGTTCGCGTTCAAAGCGGTTCATCTCGCCGTAGGCGCGCTGCCAGTCTTCCTCGGGCGTAAGCTTTTCCACGCGCTCCACCATCACGCGGCCGTACCAGGTGCGGTCAAAAATGGCGATATGGCCGTCCCTGGGCACGTTGTTCCAGAAGCGCCACAGGTAGTTATGGCTTTTCTCTTCCGGGCTGGGCGCGCTGGTTGGGTTCACCTGAAATCCGCGCGGGTCCAGCGCGCTGGTCAGGCGGCGTATGGCGCCGCCCTTGCCCGCGGCGTCCCACCCCTCAAAGGCCAGTATCACCGGCACTTTTTCGCGGTAGACCATCGCGTGCAGCGTGGAGAGGCGCTTTTGCGCCTTTTTCAGCCGGTCGCGGTAATCGCCCTCGCAGCACACCGAAAGATCCACCTGCTTAAGCGACGCGATGGGCCGGGTGGGTTCGGGCCCAAACAGCGGGGCGAACTGGCGCTGCGGGGACACGCCCTCCTCCGCGCGCGATACGGCCTCGCCGAGCCGCTTGAGCACCACGCTGTACACCCGCCTCGCCGTGCTCTTTTTATCGCCGGCGGGTATGACGAACCAGGGCGCAAAGTCAAAATCGCACGCCTCCAGCATATGATCGAGCAATTCGTAATATTCGTCGTAGCGCTTGTTCTGTTGCCAGTCGTCCTCGGTCACGCGCCAGCGGGTCGCCTTATCCTCCTCGAGCGCCTTGAGCCGCTTTTTCTGTTCCTTTTTGGAGATCAGCAAAAACAGCTTTATAATCACCGTGCCGCCGTCAAAGAGCAGCCGCTCAAAGCGCGCGATGCGCGCGTAGCCCTCTTTGCGCTTATCGAGCGCCGCGCTGTTTTCCATGCAGGCGGTGGACACGTCGCGGTACCAGCTGCGGTCAAATATGGCGATCTGCCCGTTGCCCGGCGTCTTTTGCCAGTAGCGGCGCATGGGCGGATAGCGGCGCTCCTCGGCGTTCTCGGCGCGGATGGTGTGCACCTTATAGCCGCGCGGATCCAGGCCCTGAATCAGCTCGGAAATGGCCACGCCCTTGCCCGACGCGCCAAATCCCTCAAACACGATGACGACCGGTATGCCCTTTGCGCGCAGGCGCTGCTGCAGGGCCGACAGCCCGGCGCGCAGTTCGTCCATGTCGGTTCCCAAAATCTGTTCATCCGCCTGTTCGGATGGATCGTACAGCGAAAGCATACGCTGCCCCCTTCCCGGTATTTTTCCGTCGTAATCGGCCGCGGCCGCCCACGCGGCGCGCGTAATGTATAATTAATAAAATTATAACACGCCGGTTTCCGCCGCGCAAGTATCCGCGAACGTTTTTATATACCCGGGCGCGCGCATCTTTCGCATTTTCCCCAAATTGATAACACGCACGAAACACACCGGTGCGATAATAAGATTTATATTAAGGGCGGTCAGGCGGACACCTTTTCCGGCGGTGCGCCGGGGCACTCAAATACAAAAGACAGGGGGCGCGCCCATGACGCAGCAGGAAATGGAACAGATTATGAACCTCACCTATCCGGGGCTTAAAATGCTCTACCGCGACGCCAACCTGGGCATCGCGGCCTCAAAATACGAAGCGGGCATGTTGCTGCGCGAAAACGGCTATCTGGAGACGCTCATTCAGGGCGGCGGCATACTGACCAGCTGCCGCACCGCCATATTGTCCAATCATTTTATCGATTACACCCAGCTGGAAGGCGATCCGGATCCCCGGCTGTGCATTATCGGCCCCGACGCCCACTTTAAAGTATTGGACGTATACCACCGTCTGCGCCGCGTCCAGATCACCCTTTTGCATTTGCCCGAATCGCACTGGGAATTTTTTCGCGAGGTTTCCACCAATCTGGACGAGCTGCTGGTGGATTACGCGCGCAAGCGTTTTGATTACGCGCTTACCGCCGAGCCCATCGGCGAGATTAACACCGCCGGTTGGCGCAAGCGGCTGTGCCATCCCGTGGGCATGACCGATTTCGGCGTGCCGCACCCGCTTTAAACCGCCGGTCATAAAAAACGCGCCAGCGTATCTCTGGCGCGTTTTCTATGCGTCGCAAACCGCCCATTCATTCGCGCTTTCAGCGCGCGTTTACCGCGCGGCGGCACGCGTTAAGCGCGCGCTCCACGCCGCGCGGGTCCAGACAGGGCAGCGGGATAAAGGGTTCGGGCGCGCGGTCCACCGCCCCAATGGCGCGCTCAAAGGCGATTACGTCGCGCCAGGCGCCCATTTTATAGCCGGTTTTGCTTAGCACGCCCGCGCGGCGAAAGCCCATCGCCTCGTGCAGCGCCTCGCTGGCCGGGTTGGGCGAGGTTACCAGCGCGTACACGTTTTTCACGTTCATCAGCCTGAGTATATCCATCAGCGCGCCGTACAGCGCCCGGCCGAGGCCGCGGCGGCGGTAGTCGCCGTCCAGATACACCGAAAGCTCGGCGTTCCACTGATAGGCGGCGCGCTCCTTGTGCCGGTGCGCGTAGGCGTAGCCAATCACCCGGCCCGCTTCCAGGCACACGATATAGGGATACCGGGCCGATATCGATTCGATCCTGCGCCGGAACTCCTCTACGGAAGGCGGCTCCGATTCAAAGGAGATGGCGCTGCTTAGCACGTAGGGCGCGTAGACCGCCAGGCAGCCCTCCGCGTCGGACGCGCGCGACAGCCGTATCTCAAACGCCATGCCCAGGCCTCCCCTCATTCCAACGCCCACAGCGGGGTGGACAGGTATCGCTCGCCGGTGTCGGGCAGTATCGCCACGATGTTTTTGCCCGCAAAGCGGGGCTCGGCGGCCAGCTTGCGCGCCGCGTGGAGCGCCGCGCCCGAGGAAACGCCGCACAGCAGCCCCTCGGTGCGCGCCAGTTCGCGCGCGGCGGCGTAGGCCTGTTCGCCGCTTACCAATTCCACCCGGTCGTAGATGGAGGTATCCAGCGCGCCCGGCACGAACCCGGCGCCGATGCCCTCCAGCGGGTGCGGGCCCGCCGCGCCGCCCGATAGCACGTTAGAGGTTTCCGGTTCCACCGCCACCACGCACACGCCGGCGTCGCGCTGCTTCAAATAGCGGCCCGCGCCGCTTATCGTGCCGCCGGTGCCCACGCCGGCCACCAACGCGGCCACCTGGCCGTCCGTGGCGCGCCAGATTTCCGGGCCGGTGGTTAAATAGTGCGCCTGGGGGTTATCCATGTTGTCGAACTGGCCGGGCATAAACGCGCCGGGGTATTCGCGCAGCAACGCCTGGGCCTTTTCTATGGCGCCGCGCATGCCCAGCGCGCCCGGGGTCAACACCACCTGCGCGCCGTAGGCGCCCATCAGCCGGCGGCGCTCCACGCTCATGGAATCGGGCATTACGATAATGGCGCGATAGCCGCGCACGGCCGCCACCGCGCACAGCCCGATGCCGGTGTTGCCGCTGGTGGGCTCGATGATCACCGCGCCCGGCTTGAGCCGGCCCGCGCGCTCGGCCTCCACGATCATGTTAAGCGCCACGCGGTCCTTTATGCTGCCGCACGGGTTAAAGCTTTCCAGTTTGGCCAGCAACCGGCCGCCCAGGCCCCGGCCATAGCGGTCGAGCGCCACCAGAGGCGTGTCGCCGATTAACTGCTGCATGGACGAATAAATTGTTTCCCGCATAAGCCGCTCCTTTCCCGATCCGCGCCCCGGCCGCGGCCAGGGGCGCG
>CAWVLE010000320.1:0-7919 GCA_963929805.1 uncultured Eubacteriales bacterium
GACGCTGACGCCGTAAGCAAAAATCGCTTCTTCTCTTTTCTTTTCAGAAGCGGTTTTTGCGTTTGCAGGCTTTGTCAGCGCTCTGAAGCGGCCTTTCCAATTTCCCGGCCGGGCGCGTTACAGTTTTGCCTCCTCCGCGCGGCGAAGCCTTGCGCGCAGCAGCGCGCCCTGTACGATCAGCGCGGCGGTTAGCGCCAGGCAGGCCGAGGCCAGCGCGATTAGCGGCGCGCGCGGCGAACCGGCGTCCGGCCCGGCCGTCCGCCCGCTTTGCTGTTGCGGCGGCGGGGCCGCCTGTTCGACAGTCAGCGCGAGGGGCAGTTCAAAGCCGGACTGGTTGCCCCATTCGTCCTCGCACGACACAAAAAGCGTTCCCTCGACCGGGCCCACCGCCTGCGGGTCGGGCGCAAAGGTAAGCCGCGCGTTTTTGGTTTCGCCGGGCTCGAGCGCGCCCAGCAGCACGCTTGTTCCGTCCGCCGCGCCGGGCATGTTTAACCGGATAAGCGCGTTTACCACCCTGCCCCGCCCCATATTCATAAGCGGCAGGGCGAGCGAGACCATGTCGTTTTGCACCACGCTTTGCGGCATATCCAGCGCGCCGTGCTCCAGGCGGATGGGCTGCGTAACGCTTAGCGAAAACACCTCGCTGAAGGCGCGCTCCTCGCCCAGCGCGCTGAAGGCGTAGTCAAAGCGAATCGAATGGACGGTAGCGTCCGCGTCGGGCAGCACGGTTACGGGGATTTCCACCTGCGTTTGCCGGCCGGGCGCAAGCTCGCCCAGGTAAACCGTGTTGGAGGCCTGGGGCAGCACGCCACCGGTCAGATCGCTAAGCGTAAGCCGCACGTCGCAAAGCGCGGTATGCGCGCACGGGTTTGAGACGAGCGCGCGGATTACGCCCGTTTCGCCCGCGGTAAGCTGCGCGCCGACCTGGCCGGTCGCAACGCGCGCGGTTTCGCCGCCCGGCTGTCCGCCGCGCAGTTTAAGCAGCAGGCTAAGCTCGTCCGGCCCGTCCGGGCCGTCCAGGCGTATGGAGCATGGGTAATCGCCCGATTCATAACCGGCAAGCAGCTTAAGGCGCAGCCGCACGGGGAACACCCCGTCCCTGGCGGCGACCGTCACGGACATTTTCTGACTTTTAAAGGGCGAAAGGGTCAATTGATCCGTCACGAGCGTGGCGGTCATTTTTTCGCCGTCCTGACGCGCGGCCACCGGCAGGCATATGCTCAGCGTTCCGCCCGATACCGTGGGCGCGTAGCCCTGCGCCCAACTGCGCTCCATGCCCGGGATGAGCGCGTCCTCATCCAGCGCGTATCCCCCGGCCAGCGAAGGCGCGGCGGTAAGGCAGGCCGCCAGCCCCACAAACAGCAGGCAGATTATGATTTTTTTCATGGATATTACAGCTCCTTTATGTTGTCCACGATGCTTTTTTGCGCAATGCGCCCAACGCGCAGGCGCACCGTCCAAAGGCAGCAAAGCGCGGCGCTCAGCGCGAACAGCGTGTTAAGGCCCAGTATCACGCCGCTGATCTTTGCGCCGTACACGCCAAAGGGCAGCATGCCGCAAAGCGCCAGCGCGCAAAGCAACCCCGCGCCCAGAAGATAGCCCAGCCCGACGCACAGCCATACCTGGCCGCCGTAGCAGGCGCGCAGCATGCGCATATCCGCGCCCACGGCGCGCAGCGCGCCGATCTGGCGCTCGTCCAGGCGTATGCGGCGCGAAAGGTTGCCCGCGATCAGCGCCACGCTTACCGACAAAAACACGACGGCCATCGCGCCAAACAGCGCGGCCATGCCGCGCGCGTCCCGCGCGTGTTCCCGGGCGGCTTTCAGGTTGTTGTAAAGCTCCATGCCGCCGCGCCGGGCGATGCGGCTTAGCTGTTTTTCCAGCGCGGTTTCGCCGTATTCGTCCGGAACCTGATAAAGGGATATGCCCACGCGCGATATGGCGCCGGCGTTTACGCCCAGCATTTTAGCGCCCTGCACGGTGGTGATGAGGGCCGGCGCCCAGAAATCGTACAGCTCAATTGAGGACATATCGCCGCTGATGACCGCGCCTACCGTGGCGGTAAAGCTTTGGGCGTCGCACCGGGCGTACGCGTCGCGGTATTGCCCGTAGGTCTGCGCGTCCTGCGGCCAGCCGGCGCCCGATTGCGCAAAGGTCAGCTGGGCAAAGTCAAGCTTCTGGCCCGGGGTAAAAAAATCGTTTTCCCGCGTATCGTCCACGCGCATGATATTTGCGCGGGTGGTGGATACGGTAAGGCCGCCGTCGCCGTCGGTTTGAAAGTAATAATTGGGCGCGAACGCGATTATTTCGGCCCCGGCGTCCAGCGCGTCCCAATCCACCTCGCCCGCTATCTCCCCGCGCGCCTTAAGCTGCGAAAGGCAGTTTTGCCATGCGTCCGACCGCGCGTCCATGACGACCAGCGCCACCGGCACCAGCAGCCGCTGCGTGCCCAGCGCCGCGCGCGCGGCGTCGTGCTCCAGCGCGGATACGTGCATGGACTGTTCGTCCAGATACATTGTGTCGACGGCGTAATCGTCCGGCGCGAAATAGCCGGGCACGCGTTCGATAAGCAGATTGACCAGGCCCGCGCGCTGCGCCTCGACCGACTTTACCTGGCTGAGCGCACGCATCTGGTTAAGGTCGTTGCCGCTGAGCGCGCGCGCCGGGGCGACGCCGGCAAAGCGCGGCACGGTTATGTCGCCCTCCGACGCGTACAGCTCAAATTCGCTTTTTCCGGCATAGGCGTTGTCTAACGAGTCCAGCGCCATTACGGATGCAAAGCTCGCCACAACCATGGATAGCGCGATGATGAGCGCGGGCGCGGCCAGCCGCCCCGCCGACATGTAGATCTGACGCCGGCACACCAAAGCCGCCACGCGGAAGCGGGCGCGGCTGCGCACGCGCCGGATTTTGCGCGGCGCGGCCGCCTCGTCAAGCGCCTGCACGGGCATAACGCGCGCGGCCCGCCTTAGCGGCAGGCCCGAGGAAAGCGCGATGACCGCCGCCGACAGCGCCCATACGGGCAGCAGCAGCCAGGCCCGCGGCTGGAACGCCAGCTCGCCGGGGAAGGCGCGGGAGAGGGCGTATACGCACGCGCAACACAGCCCCACCGAGGCGGGGGCGACCATAAGCGACATAAGCCATGCTTCGCGCCCGAATATGCGCCGTATCTGGCGGCGCGTCGCGCCCACGGCGCGCAGCATGGCGATCTGCTCCCGTCTGGCGGCCAGCTGCGATTCCATGGCGCCGCAAATGCCCGTGCAGGCGGCCAGCAGCAGCGCGCCCGCCAGATACGCCAGCCGCAATACGGACCAGGCGGCCGGGCCGCGCAGCGCGCCCAGCATGGAAGCCGACAGCACCAGTTCCCCGTCCTCGCTTACGCCCATAAGCAGCCCGCCCGCCCGGCCAAGCGGCGATTGGGCGGCGCCGCTGAGCGCCTGGCGCAGGCTGTATCCCGCCGCCAGCGTCATTACGCGGTGTACCGCGCCGCGGCCGGAGGTTGGCTGCGGCTCTTCCGCGCAGGTCAATACCGAGGGGAAATTAAGCAGTATGTCCGAAAAATAGATGCCCTGCGGGCTTAACAGCTGGCTCTGGTCGTCCAAAATGCCGCACAGCGCGTATTCCCTGGTCTCCTCCGCGCCGTCAAGCCCCGCCACCTTCAACCGTATCATGCCGCCCGGCCAGCCGTCGCCCGGCCAGCCGTCGCCCGCGATCAGCGCCAGCGTGCTTTCCTCCACAGCGATTTCGCCCGGGCTCTGGGGCATGCGCCCCTTAATCAGCCTGCGCGTGAGCAGCGCGGCGGCCGTTTCGTCGTAGTAGCCCATATAGGCCGCGCCGTCCTCCACGCGGGCGGTGACGTACACATTTCCGATCTGGTCAAACCAGCCAAGTTGTTTAAGCTGCGCGCCGGCGCACGGGCTGTCAAAGAGTATTACGTCCTGGCTGCCCAGCCGGGCGCGCGTCTTTTCGCGCTGGGCCAGCATAAGCCCCTGCGCGCACAGGCACAGCCCGGCGATGAGAAAGACGGCCAGGCCAAGGCTGAGCGCCAGGCCAAAGCGCGCGCGGCCGCCGCCGCGCAGGCCGGCGGCGGCCAGGCGGTTAACGGTCAATCTTTTCATGGCTGCGCCACCCCGCTATCGCGCGCCACGCGTCCGTCCCGCAGCTCTACGACGCGCCCGGCCTGTTCGGCCACGTTCATATCGTGGGTAACCAGCAACAGCGTGACGCCCAGCTCCTGGTTCAGCTGGCCCAGCAGCGAGAGCACCTCGCGGCCGGAGCGGCCGTCCAGGTTGCCCGTAGGCTCGTCCGCAAAGAGCACGGCGGGTTTATTGGCCAGCGCGCGGGCGATGCTTACGCGCTGCTGCTCTCCGCCCGACATTTCGCCGGGCAAATGGTCAAGCCGGTCCTCTATGTCCAGCATGCGCGTCAGGCGGCGGATATGCTCCTCGTCCGCCCGGCGCCCGTCCAGCATCACGGGCAGCAGTATGTTTTCGCGGCCGGTCAGTTCGCGCACCAGGTTATAATTTTGAAACACAAACCCAAACCGCCTGCGCCTGAGCACCGACAGCTGGTTATCCCGATAGGCGTTCAGATCCGCCCCGCGGAAAAACACTTTTCCCGCGCTGGGCGCGTCCAGCCCGGACAGCAGGTGTAAAAGCGTGCTTTTGCCCGAGCCGCTTGGCCCGGTTACGGCGGTAAACGAGCCCTCCTCAAGGGCGATGGACACGCCGTCCACGGCGCGCACCGCGTTTAATCCGGTTTTATAGATTTTGCTTAGCCCTTCGCAGCGGACGATTTGCATAAACATTTCTCCCCAGGCGGCCGCGCGGCCGGTATTCGGGGGATTTCCCCGTACCAGTAGGATACCACGCGTTCCTTGCGTTTGGGTGACTTAAACCTTACGATTTCGCAAGGGAGAACACCGGCAGGCTGATGTGTATGCTCAACCCTTCGCCGGCGTTCCGGGCGCATATGCGGCCGTGGTGGCGCTCGACGATCGCCCGCGCGATGGCCAGGCCCAGCCCGCAGCCTTCGCCCGCCGCGCCGGGCGCGCGGTAGAAGCGCTCGAACAGGCGGGGCAATTGATCGGGGCTTACCCCGCCCCCGCGGTCGGATACGGTTATAAAAAAAGCGCCGCCGGTTTTCTCCAGCCGCACGGCAACAAGGCCGCCCCGGCGCTGCTGCTCGCACGCGTTTTTAAACAGGTTGCCCAGCGCCTCTTCCAGCCATTTCGCGTCGCAGCGGATTACGCCCTGGCCGCTTAACTCAAAGCGCACCTGTTTAAAGCGCTCGCCCAGCGGCGCCCAGGCGTTTAAGGCGATCTGGCGCACGTCGTTTTCGGCAAAGTGCAACGCGTAGCCGTCCGCGCACAGCCGCTCCAGCCGCAAAAGCGCGCTTATCAGACGCTCCATGCGCTCGATCTGGTTAAGCTGGGCCGCCATGTGCGGCCCGGCGTCCATTTCCAGGTATAGCCTAAGCGCGGACAGCGGGGTTTTAAGCTGGTGCGATATGTCCGCGGTCATCCGCTCGGCGCGCGCGCGTTCCCGGGCCAGCTGCCGCTTCAGGCTAAGGCACCGCTCGGCCAGTTCCGCCGTCTGGTTGTTCAGCGGGGCCATGGCGTCCTCTTTAACGGAATACTCCAGCCTTTCGGCGCGCCCCGAAAGGAAATCCTCTATCTGCGCGGCCAGGCGTGCGGCCGCGCGCCTTTGCCGGGCATACAGCGCGGCGCAAACGATCAGGCCCAGCGCCATGGCGGCCGCGGCGATTATTCCACCCATTCGTAACCCACCCCTCTGACCGTTCGGATATGCTCCGGCCCGATCTTTTCGCGCAGCCGGCTCATATGCACCGAAAGCGTGTTATCGTCCACAAATTTCGCTTCGTCGTCCCACAGTATTTCCAGCAGCAGCCGGCGCGTGGTAATGCCGCTCTGGCGCATGAGGGCGCCAAGCAGCCGGAACTCAGTCGGCGTAAGGGGCACGGCCCGCCCGTCTTTTAACACCTGCATGCGCTCGCTGTCCAGCATAAGCGCGCCCGATTTTACGCGGGCCGGGGCGCTTCGGCGCAGCAGCGCGCGGATGCGGCTGAGCAATTCCTGCACGCGGAAGGGCTTGGTTACATAGTCGTTTGCGCCCGCGTCCAGGCCGCGCACCACGTCGTATTCCTCGTCGCGCGCCGTAAGGATGAGCACGTTTTGGCCCGCGCCCGCCCGCCGCCATTCGCGCAGCAGCTCCACGCCGTTGCCATCCGGCAGGGATATATCCAGTATGACCAGATCCACGCGCGCGCTTTGCGCGCGCCGCGCCTCCTGCGCCGAGCGCGCCGCCGTCACGGCGTACCCTTCGCGCGAAAGCAGTTCGCCAAGCCCCTCGCGCAGGGCCGCGTCGTCCTCTACCAGCAGTATATGGGCCATGGTCGCGCCTCCTTTGCCGCCGCGCCCTTCGCGGCGCGTTTTGTATTTAAAGGGCCGCACGCCCATTCGGGACATGCGGCCCTTGGTTTATTTTGGCAATGCGCCTGTTCGGGCCAAATTATTTGCCCAGGGTCAGGCGGGCCTTGGCGGCCACGTTTTCGCTGGTGATGCCAAAGTGGGGGAACAGCACCTTGTACGGGCCGGAGGCGCCGAAGGTGTCGATGGAAACCACCTGTCCGTCCAGGCCCACGTATTTATGCCAGCCGAAGGAGGAAGCGGCCTCCACGGCCACGCGGGCGCGCACCGAATTGGGCAGCACGCTTTGCTTGTACTCCTCGCTCTGCTCCTCGAACAGCTCCATGGAAGGCATGGACACCACGCGCGCGTCGATGCCCTCGGCCTTGAGCAGTTCCTTGGCGCCCATGCAGGGCTCCACTTCGGAACCGGAGGCCATCAGTATCACGTCGGGGGTGGCCTTCTCGCTGTCGGAGAGGATATAGCCGCCCTTGAGCGCGTCCTTGCCGCTGTTCTCGTACAGGGGCAGGTCCTGACGGGTGGTGACGATGGCGGTGGGATGGTTTGCGGTCTGGGCGCAGATCCAGGCGGCGGCCGTTTCGCGGCTGTCGGCCGGGCGGAACACGATCAGGCCCGGTATGGCGCGCAATCCGGCCAGGTGCTCCACCGGCTGATGGGTGGGGCCGTCCTCGCCCACGCCGATCGAGTCATGGGACAGGATGTAGGTCACGTTCAAATCCATAATGGAGGACATGCGCATGGCGTTTTTCATGTAATCGCTGAACACGAAGAAGGTGGCGCAGTAGGGGCGCAGCCCGCCGTGCAGCTTGATGCCGTTGCAGATGGCCGCCATGGCATGCTCGCGCACGCCAAAGTGCAGATTGTTGCCCGCGCGGTCCTCGGCCGAAAAATCGCCCGCGCCCTTGACGTAGCTCTTGTTGGAGGGGGCCAGGTCGGCGCTGCCGCCGAACAGGTTGGGCACCTTGGCCGCCAGACGGCCCAGCACCACGCCGCAGGAATTGCGGGTGGCCGCCTTGCCCTCAAACTTCCAGAATTCTTCGTCGGTCATGGGGTCGAAGGGCAGCTTCTCGTCGTGCCACTGGGCCCATTCCCTGGCCAGCTCCGGATAGGCCTGGGCGTAGCGGCTGAACAGCTCTTCCCATTCGCGCTGGGTGGCCTTGCCCGCCTCGACTACCTGCGCGGTGGCGGCGTATACTTCCTCGGGCACGGCAAAAGGCTCCTCGCAGGGCCAGCCCAGGTTCTGCTTGGTCAGGCGCAGGTTGTCCTCGCCCAGCGGTTCGCCGTGCGCGGCGGCCTGCCCGGCCTTGGGCGAGCCGTAGCCGATATCGGTGTGGCACACGATCAGGGTGGGCTTGTCCGAATCCCTGGCCAGGCTGAGCGCGGCGCAAACCTGCTTATAGCAGTTGCCGTTTTTCACGTCGATCACGTTCCAGCCATAGGCGCGGAAGCGGGCGGGCACGTCCTCGCGGAA
>CAWVLE010000321.1:0-4681 GCA_963929805.1 uncultured Eubacteriales bacterium
CGGGACCGGATGTTCAAAATCGTATCCGCTGTCGAGCATGCGGTTGGTCAAAAACAGCGTCACACAGTCCAGCAGCACGCAGCCTTCAAACCCGGTTATCGCTTCGGCCAGGCCGTCCACGCCCTCAAAGGTACGCCAGGCGGCCGGGCGGCGGGCGCGGTGGTTTTGAATGCGCGCGCGCATTTCCTCGTCAAACGCGCGCGCCGTGGCGATATAGAGCACCGCGTCGCCAAATTCGCGCGCCATGCGCTCGGCGCAGCCGCTTTTCCCGCTGCGCGCGCCGCCCGTAATGAAAATCACTTCGCCCGTCATATCACAACCCCTCCCTCGCGATGCGCTCAATCAGCGAAAGATCCGCGGGCAGAAAATCGTACTGGCCCAGCTCGCTCGGCGCGGCCCACGCCACCGCGTTGCTCTCCAGCGGACGCGGCTCGCCCGAAACCAGACGGCTTTTATAAAACAAAAGCAGTATTTCGCGCCCGCCCGAAGCGCACTTGAGCACATCGTATATGCGGCCCGTGCGGGTTTCCACGCCCAGCTCCTCGCGCAATTCCCTTTCCAGCGCGCGCTCGGGCGACTCTCCCTTTTCCATTTTTCCGCCGGGAAATTCCCATTTAAGCGCCACCTGCGCGGGTTCGCGCCGCTGGCTTATCAATACGCGGCCGTCCCTTTCAAGCAGCGCCGCCACAACCACCACCATACTCAAGCACCCCTTTCACGAAACGCGGCGCCGCGCGCCAGTCCAATCAGGCTGAAAACGCCAAACATAACCACATTCGCGGCCACCACGCTGGCCCCCGCCGGTATACCCAGCGCGTAGGAAAACACAATCCCCACGAAAAAGCAGCCCACCGAGAGTATAGCCGAGCAGATCACCACGCCCCGGAACGAGCGCAGCACGCGCATGGCCGTCAGCGCCGGGAATATGATCAGGCTGGAGATAAGCAACGTGCCCATCATGCGCATGCCGATTACGATGGTGACGGCGGTCAAAAAAGCGATGAGCATATTGTATACGCCCGTGTGCGTGCCCGTGGCGCGCGCGAAACGTTCGTCAAAAGTAACCGCGAAAATCTTGTTATAGAAAAAGGCAAACATGAACAGCACAACCACCGAAAGCGCCACGGAAATATAAACGTCGCTCTGGCTCATGGCAAGGATGCTGCCGAACATATAGTTAAACACGTCCACATTCATGCCGGTGGTAAGCGACGTGGCGATTACGCCTACCGCCAACGCGCTGGTTGCGATAAGCGCGATGGCCGCGTCGCCGCGGATTCGGCTGTTTTCGCTGATGCGCAACAGCAAAAAGGCGCACAGCACCACCACGGGGATGGAAAACTGAAGCGGCGCCAGGTTAAGCGCCATCGCCACAGACAGCGCGCCAAACCCCACGTGCGAAAGCCCGTCGCCGATCATGGAATATCGCTTAAGCACAAGGCTGACGCCCAGCAGCGCCGCGCACAGCGATACCAACGCGCCTACCAGCAGCGCGCGCAGCATGAAATCATAGGAAAAGGCCTGCGCGATCATTTCAAGCATGCGCGCCGCCTCCCATCAAAAGCATACCGTATCTGCTTTTCTCAAATTCCTCCGTGGGCCCGAAAAAGGCCAGCGTCCGGTGCATGCACAATATTTTGTTCGCGTCGCGCAGCGCGCTGGCGATGTCGTGCGAAACCATGATGACCGATATGCCTTCCTCGCGGTTAAGCCGGCGGATCAGCGCGTACAGCTCGGCGGCGGCCATCGGATCCAGCCCGGTCGCCGGTTCGTCCAGCAAAAGCAGTTTACGCGTGGCGCACAGCGCGCGCGCGAGCAGCACGCGCTGCTGCTGCCCGCCCGACAGATCGCGGTAGGACTTTCCGCGCAACTTCTCAATGCCCAGCAGCCTGAGCTGTCGGGCGCATATTTCGCGTTCCCTGGCCGAGTAAAAGGGGCGCAGGCCTCGCCTGTTCAGGCATCCCGATAGCGCCACTTCGCCCACCGATGCGGGAAAATCCTTCTGCGCGGCGGTCTGTTGGGGCAGATAGCCGATTTCGTTCAGCCGCAGCCCGTCGCCCATGGTAATTAAGCCCGAGCGCGGCCGCATCAGCCCAAGCATGCCTTTAATCAACGTGGATTTGCCCGAGCCGTTTTCGCCCACCACGGCCACGTAATCGCCCGGAAAAATTTCCGCCGATACGTTTTCGACCGCCACGGTGTTTTCATAAGCCATGGTCACATTTTTCAGCGTTAACAGCGCCATCTTCCCGCTCCTTTTCCCTTTTTGCGCATGCCTCGCACCGGCCGTACAGCACGGTCTTTTCGATATCCAGCATAAAGCCGTGCGACTGGCGAATGTGGCGGACGATGTCCTCCATCAAATCGCAGTCCACATGAAACATCTCTCCACACGAAGCGCACACCATATGAAAGTGTTCCTTGCACGCGCGCGCGTTTAGCAGGTATTGATAGCAGGCCGAAACGCCCACGCCGGGCGCGTATTTGCGCACAGCGCCCTGCTCGCACAGCGATTCCAGATGGCGGTACACCGTAGTCTTGCCGATCTTTTCCCCACGCGCCTTCAGGGCCTGCATTACCTCGTCCACCGTCAGGCGGCGCTGCACGTTTGCCTGTAAATATTGCAAAAGCAGTTCGCGTTGGCGGGTGTTGTATTCCCCTCGCGTAGCCATATCGTTTTCCCTCCCGGCGTCATGAAAGGGCGATGGAAAGCGCCTCGAGGTTTTTCTCCATCAGCGAAACATAGGTTTCGCCCGCCTCAAGCTCGCTTTTTAGCAAATTGTGGCAGGAATGCAGTTCAAGCACCTGCGCGCCCGTCTCCTCGGCGATGATCTGGGCCACGCGCACGTCGCCCTGCTCGATGTGAAACACCGCCGGTATGCCGTCCTCGCGCACCGTGTCGATCAAAAAGGCGATGGCCTGCGCGCTGGGCTCGGTCTCGCTGGAGCAGGAATCAAACGCCGCGTAACAGGTAAGCCCATAATCGCGCGCAAAATAGGCGAACGGGAATCGGTCGCCAAAGACGATCTGCGTGCGCGCCGCGCCTTCGACAAGCTGGGTAAAGCGCCCGTCCAGCGCCTCAAGCTCCGCCTCGTAATCTTGCGCGCGCTGGGCGTAAAGCGCGGCGTTATCCGCGTCCAGCCGCTGCATGGCCTGCGAAATGGCCTCGGTAAGCTGTATGGCGTTGCGCGGCGACGTCCAAATGTGCTCGTCTATCTCCACGTCGCCCGCGTCCCTTTCCTCCGCGGCCTCGCCCGCGTGGTCGTGCTCTACCTCGATGGTTTCGACATAATCGATCAGGCGCAATATGGTCATGCCGCTGGTGTCTATGGAGGCGAGCATTTTCTCTACCCACGCGTCGTTCTCCCCGCCGATGTAAATAAACAGATCGGCCTGCTCAACGCCGATGATGTCGGCCGGCGTCGGATCGTAGGAATGGCTCTCTACGCCGGGTTTTAACAGCATGCTCACCTGCGCGTCCTCCTGCCCGATCTGGCGCGCAAAGTCGTAGGGCGGGAATATGGTGCATACTACGTTCAGCGCGCCGCTTTCCTCCGCAAAACGCGGCGCGGGACGCGCCGTTACCGCCACAATCGCCACCAATGCCGCCGCCACTACCGCAACAATCTTTTTATACAGCCCCGCCATGCGCAATCTCCTTCAGGCCCATTGCCAAACACATAATATGAAATTGAAAACCAATTTCATATTATATGTTTCCACGGCAGCGCTGTCAATACGCAAAGCAATATTTGGAAAATAAAAAAGGCGCAGGCCGCGACGAAATTTTCCTTTCGCGCAAGCCCGCCCCGGTCAAAAAAGTGGATTCCCAAATCAGGCGGTTACCACGCGGCTGCCCTGGTCCTGCTCGTCCAGCCGTTCCAGCGAATGCACGGCCAGCATCAGATACTCCGCGCCGTCCTCTTCATAGGCGGCCAGCGTGCCTACCGCCAGCACCCATTCCCCGTCTTCGGGCATATCGCCCTCAAAATAGCAGTCCAGCCCGTAGGGTATATACTCTCCCTCGCCGGCATCGTAATCGCGCAGCACGGCAAACTGCACGTATTCGTCCTGCCCCTGCGCGTAGCGATGCACATAACCTTCTATTTCTATATTCATACCCAGATAGTTTTCCGGGTAAGTCGCGATATCGCTGATCTGGTGGGCGAAGTAGTCTTCATCGATGATGAAATCCACCGAAAGCTCGCCCGACTGCACCGCAACGCTTTTGCTTGGGCCGGCGTAAACCGTTTCCTGTTTGGTCTGGACCTCATCAGGTTCGTCCGCAGTATACTCAGCGCTGAATTCGCCGCCCGAATAGGCCATCAAAATCGTCGCCAACAGCATGATAAGCAACCGGCTCATGAAACCCCTCCTTTATTCGTTCAGCTTTGCGGGGCTTTATCGCCCCGATACCATTATAACGTAACGTAAAACCAAAATGCGTTGATTTTCCGATTCTTAACGTTTGATTTTACCGGCAAAACTTAGACAATGCTCTTGACGCGCGGCGCGTGGCTGTGCTACCTTGTTATTAATCCAAAACAGCGGGGTGATTAACATGGGATATCTGCGTCTTCCGCTTGAGAGCGCACAACGCCTTTGCGGCGCGATATTTGAAAGCTACGGCTTTTCGCCGGACCAGGCGCGCGAAATCACCGGCGTGTTGCTGGCGGCGGAT
>CAWVLE010000322.1:0-11309 GCA_963929805.1 uncultured Eubacteriales bacterium
CATATCGATTCGAATCAGGCTGTTTTCGTCGCCAAAGAGCGCCTCGCCCAGCGCCTTACACAGCTCGGTTTTGCCCACGCCGGTCGGCCCCAGAAAGATAAACGATCCAATGGGCCGGTTGGGATCCTTCAGCCCGGCGCGCGCGCGCCGCACGGCGCGTGCCACCGCCTTGACCGCCTCGTCCTGCCCGATGACGCGGTTATGCAGTATCTTCTCCAAATTCAGCAGCCGTTCCGCCTCGTCCTCGGTCATGCGGGTAACCGGTATGCCGGTCCAGCTGGAAACAATTTGCGCGATTTCCTCCTCGCCCACCGTCTCCACTTTTTCGTCGCGGCGGTGCTCCCAGTCCTTTCGGCGCTGCGTCATTTCGTTTTGCAGCTGCTTTTTCTCGTCGCGCAGCCGCGCGGCCTTTTCAAAATCCTCGTGTGCGACCGCCTCTTCGGTCTCCTTGTTCAGCGCCACCAGACGGTCCTCCTGCTCCTTCATGTCGGGCGGCGCGGTATACGCCTTTATGCGCACGCGTGAAGCCGCCTCGTCCACCAGATCGATCGCCTTGTCCGGCAGGAATCTGTCGGAAATGTACCGGTCGGACAGCGTTACCGCCGCCTTAATCGCCTCGTCGGTGATGCGCACGCGGTGGTGCGCCTCATAGCGGTCGCGCAGGCCCATCAGTATGGCGACGGCTTCGTCTTTCGTAGGTTCGCCCACCATCACCGGCTGGAAGCGGCGCTCCAGCGCGGAATCCTTTTCGATGTGCTTGTGATATTCGTTCAGGGTGGTCGCGCCCACGCATTGCATCTCGCCGCGCGCCAGTAGCGGTTTTAAAATATTGGCCGCGTCAATGGCGCCTTCCGCCGCGCCTGCGCCTACGAGCGTGTGCAATTCGTCGATAAACAGCACCACGTTCCCGGCCTTTTTCACTTCAGCCATGGCGCCCTTTAAGCGCTCCTCAAACTCGCCGCGATACTTGGCGCCCGCCAGCATGCCGGGCAAATCCAGCGACATCACCCGTTTTCCGCGCAGTATTTCCGGAATATTGCCTTCCGCGATCAGCTGCGCCAGCCCTTCTACGATTGCCGATTTGCCTACGCCCGGTTCGCCGATCAGCACCGGGTTATTTTTTGTGCGCCGGGAAAGGATTTGAACGATGCGCTCGATCTCCTTTTGCCGGCCGATTACCGGATCCAGTTCGCCGGCCTTGGCCTCTTTTGTCAAATCGCGCGCGAACTGGTCGAGCGTAGGCGTGTCGCCGCCCTGTCCCTTGCCGCCGGGCGTTGCGTCGCCCGAGCGCAGTTCGGCCAGCAACGCTTCGCGCGCCTTGTTAAGATCAAGCCCCATTTTTATCAGCAGGTGCGCGGCCACGCCTTCGCGCTCGCGCATCAACGCCAGCATCAAATGCTCGGTGCCCACATAATTCTGGCCCAGCTCGTTTGCCTCGCGCGCGCTCTGTTCCAATACTTTTTTGGTGCGCGGCGTATAGCTCATGGCCTGGACGGAAGGGGCGCCTTCGCCCCGGCCCAACAAGTTAATTACTTCCTCCCGCGCGCGTTCCAACGTAATGCCGCCCAGTATGGGCGCGGCCGCTCCGGGATCGGTGAGCACGCCCAAAAGCAGGTGCTCGGTGCCCACATAGCTGCGCCCCAATTGGGCCGCCTCTTTTTGAGAAGCCACAATCGCGCGCTGGGCGCGCTCGGTAAATCTGGAAAAAAACGCCATAATATCCCTCCCAAGGGTTTAAAACATATTTATTCTCATGGTCTGCCCTACGCGCTGTGCGAGGCGATTTGCGCCATGGCGGAGCGCAACAGATCCGCCCGCGTCTGGCTGGCCGCCTGTTCGGTAAGGTGCTTTTGCGCCCGCATGCTCAGCGACCCGCTTTGCAAATCCATCATAAGCGCGTCCACGTAGGTTAGCGGCGCATCCACAAACCCCATGCTGACGGCCAGGCGCAAATCGCTGTAGCGCTGCATAAATTCTGCGCCGCTCATTACATGGGCGTGCGCCATGATGCCGACGGAGCGCATCAGCCGGTCCAATAGCGCCACGGAATCCTTTTTGCGCAACGTTTCGCGCAGTGCCCGCTCATGATCGCTTATCTGCTTGGTAGCGGCTAACAACGTGCGGATCATGTCTTCCTCCGACCGGCCCAGCGTTACCTGGTTGGACAGCTGATAAAGACAGCCCCTAGCGTCGCTGCCCTCCCCGTACAGCCCGCGCACGGTCAAACCCAGCTTGGAAAAAACCTGCAACACGGCGTTTATCTGGCGCGCGGCGGTCAGCGCCGGCAAATGCAGCATCACCGACGCGCGCATGCCCGTGCCCGTGTTGGTCGGGCAACTGGTCAAAAACCCCCAATGCGCGTCAAACGCATAGGCGTGTTTTTCGCCCAGCCTGTCGCTGGTTTTAAAAGCCAAATCGGCCGCCAGTTCCAGCTGCATGCCCGGCAGCAGTCCCTGTATGCGCAAATGATCTTCCTCGTTAATCATAACGCTGACCGTTTTGCCGCTGGAAATCAGCGCCGCCGAGTAATCGGCAAACTTAAGCAGGTCATAGCTGATGAGGTGGTGTTCGACCAACTCGTTTTGCGCGTCTTCGCTGATGTCACTCATGCGCAACAGCGTATAATCCTTTCCATCCGGCGCCGTAAGTATCGGCTCGGACGCGCGTTCTATCGTCTGCGCCGCATAGGTCTGGTTCATCAGCGGCGAAAAGGGAATATCTTCGTAATTGCGCGCAAGCCGCACGCGGCTGGACAGCACCACATCCTGCTCCGGAGCGCGGTATTCGCTCATGATTCCTGCGCCTCCTCCCGCGCCGGCGCCTCCGCGCGCGGCTCAATTTTCGCGCTCAGCGCGCGGATCTGGTCGCGCAGTTGGGCGGCGCGTTCGTATTCTTCGGCGGAAATCGCTTCCTTCAGTTGCTGGCGAAGCCGGTCGATGTTCATTTTAACCGACAAATCGCCCTGCAATCCGCCCGGCACGCGGCCTGTGTGCTGCGTTTGGCCATGTACGCGCTTAAGCAGCGCTTCCAGCGGCCCTTTAAAAGCCTTATAGCAATCCGCGCATCCCAGCAACCCGCTTTTTTGAAAGGATTCGTATGTGGTGCCGCAACGCGGACAGGTAATATCAATCTCCGGCTCGCTCGCGGCGCCGGTCTGCTTGGCTGCCAGCAAAAGCCCGCTCAGCAGGGAATTAATGCCCGATATATCCAAACTGGGAAATTGTTTTTTTACCTCGGACAGGCAGTTGACGCACAGATTGCGCTGCTTTTTTTCGCCGTTGACAATCGTCATCAGCCGAATCGTCGCCGGGCGGATGCCGCACTCGTCACACATCATTGCGTTTCCCCTCCTCCAAGTTTCTAAATACCTGCGTTAGCATGTTACGCAAAACCGCGGCGCGCAAAACATCCTTTGCGTTGATCGGCAGGGCCAACGCATTCCGGCCGACCGCCGCGCGCATGATGCTCGCCTCACCGGGCGTAACCAAATGTAGATCCGACAAATGCTCGATGATCGCCGCGGCCGTATCTTCGCGAATGGAAGTTCCGACCCGCTCGAGCAGCGTGTTTAGCAAATTGGCGTTGCCGCCGTGCGGACGCATGCGCACAATGCGCACAAACCCGCCGCCGCCGCGCCTGCTTTCAATAATATAGCCATGTTCCACCGAAAACCTCGTCGCCAAAACATAGTTTATTTGAGAAGGCGCGCACCCGAAATGCTGCGCCAGTTCGTTGCGCCGCACCTCGATCTGGGCCTCCTCGCTCATTAATTCTTTTATAAAGCGCTCGATACTGTCGCTTAACTGTGCCATGACAATTGCCTCCCCAAAGTTTGACCATCACTGACTATATTATATCTATTTTGGGCGGCATTGCAAGTCCTCGAACAAAATTAACGCATATTTTATATTTTGCAATGGGTATCCAACTTTTCCAGCGCCCAGGCCGCAGCGTCGCGCACCAAAGGGGAACTATCCTGGCAAAGCGTAAGTATACTTGGCAAAAGATCCGTCCGGTCAAGGTTGGCGGCCAGGATCAGCGCGCGCGATTGCACGCGTTTTTTCCGCACGAAATTGGGGCCGATCAACGCGGCCAGCGGCCGGACGTCCCCCTCCAACAGCCGTTCCAGCGCCGTGGCGCGGGCAACCTGGCCGGGCATTGCCGCGCGCGCGATATGCGCGTTGCGCGGGCATGCGTCCTGACAGATATCGCACCCCATCAGGCTTGCGCCGATCAGCGGGCGCGCGTAAAGCGGCAGCGGTTCGCTTTCCGGCAGCGCGCGCAGGCAACGGTCCAGCGCGATCGAGCCGTCGCCGCGTATCGCCCCCACGGGACACGCCGCGGCGCAGCGCATACAGCCCTTGCAGCGCGCGTCCAGACGGAAGCCCGCGTGCGCGGCGTCCGGTTCCAGCCGCGCGTCGGTTACAATCAGCCCCAACGCGGCGCGCGTGCCCATATTTTCCAGCGCGACCAAACCGTTTACGCCCAGCGCGCCCGCGCCCGCGCGTAACGCGGCCATCTTTACGGGCAGCGCGTCCCCCATCTCCGCCTGCGCGCCGTTTTCCAAAATCCATTCCAAAAGGCGGCGCGTCGCGTGATAACAGGCGTTTGAGGCCGGGTAATAGGCGGATAGCGCAGCCTTGCGCGGCTCGCAGGCATAAGGCGTATACGGCCAGGCGAGCAAGATCAGGCTGCGAGCGCCCGGTAGTATCGCCTCCGGATTGTGCGTAAGGTTTTTAAAGCGCGGGTGCGAATGGTCGCGCACATACGCGTCCCATTGCCAAAAGGCGTCCGGTGAAATCACCCAGACGCCTTTAAACCCAATCTCCAACGCTGTGTTCTTCAATTTTTCGCGCGTCATTACGCCTCTTCCTCCTGCGCGCGCTTGCAGCGGGACAGCGCCACGGTCAGCGCCATGCCCAGCGTAAACATGACCAGGTTCATAATAAAGGGCGAGCGTATATTGATATCGGCCAATACGCCGGCCAGCGCCGGAAAAATCAGCACCATAACCTCCACCGTGCCGTACACCAGGCCCAGAATGCGCGCGCGTTGATGGGGCTCGGCGTTAATAAACAGCAGCGAATCGAGCACAGGGCTGAGCACGGAATGCGCGCCCGCCTCCAGCGCCACGTTCAGCACCAATACGGGCACGGCCCACGCGCCGCGCGGCCCGATAAGCAAAAGTATTTGGGCCAACGCAAAGGTTGCCCAGGCCACGAGCGTAGGCCGCTTAAACTGTTTAAAGCGCACCCTGGGCACGATAAAGAGGATACAGCCCAGCAGTACAAAGGATTTAAGCGTGGTAAACAGGGCGACGTTGCCCTGCTCTATGCCCATAAAATCGGTTATATATAGCGCCCAGAAGTTATTGTTCAGCGTGGTTATAATCTGAAACACGGCGGTAATGCAGATGGTCAGCAGCATGCGTTTTTCGTGCATCAATTTCAAAAACACGTCTTTACAGCCCCACACTACGCGCCAGAGGCTTTCGTTTTTGGTCTCCTCCATGCGCACCTTGCCCATGCGCGTTTCA
Organism: uncultured Eubacteriales bacterium; assembly: GCA_963929805.1. Lineage (GTDB taxonomy): Bacteria > Bacillota > Clostridia > Christensenellales > Aristaeellaceae > CAWVLE01. Next base: position 5,537 of record CAWVLE010000322.1, read on the forward strand.
TCCACCATGGCGTTTAGCACCAGGAATTTTGTGGTCATCATTACGCAGGTGATAAAGTATAATACCCGCATGGTAGGCACCACGCCGTAGGCGTCTACGGCAAATTTGCTAAGCGGCGCGACGAATGCGGCGATAACGCCCATCATGCTGGTTAAGGAAAAGCACCTGAGCACCATTTCCTCGTCGGTATCCTCGATCAGAAGCAGCCCCCACGAGTTTACCGTCACCCGCCACATGCCGTTAAACAGCGCGGCCAGTATAAACCAGGCAAAGTTTTGAGACAGCGCCCACAAAAGCTCGGGCACGCTCCAGGAAAGCGTGTCAAAAATCAGCGTGCACTTTTTACGGCCCAGCTTATCGGTCAGCGCGCCGCTTAGCACGGAAAACACGATGGAGGTAACCAGCGTTATGGACGCCACCGTGCCGATCTGAGTAAAGCTCAGCCCCAGCGATTGCATGTACAGCGATACGAAAGGCGCGCACAGGTTATAGGGAATGCCCCATAGCGGCTCTGTCCATACGCAGGCGCGCGCATTGCCCCGCAAGTTCAGCAGCGTTTTAAACATGCTGTTTTTTTGCTTTTCCATTATCACTACCGCCTTTAGTTAAATAGTCCGGCGATCCATCCGTAAATTGGAAAATAGGCAATGGGCAGCAGCATGGCCGGCAGCATGTTGCCCACGCGAATACGTTCTTTCATTACGCCCAACATATTCAGGCCCAACCCAACGATCATTACGCTGCCTACCGCCGACATTTCATTAATGACCTCGCTGGAAAGATAGCCGCCGACGGACCCGGACAGCAGCGCGATCGAGCCCTGATAGACCAGTATCGGCAGCGCGCTTAAAATTACGCCCGGGCCCATGGAGGAGGCGAATATAATCGCCGTCACGCCGTCCAACATGGATTTCGCCATAAGCGTATCGCCCTTGCCGGTAAGCCCGGCCTCCAGCGAACCTACCACGGCCATCGCCCCGACGCAAAACAGCAGCGTCGCGCTGACAAAGCCCTGTGCGAATGTGTTGTCTCCCCTGGCAAAGCGGCGTTGCGCCCATTCGCCCAGCCGCTCCAGGCCGGCCTCAATCCTGATAGCTTCGCCCAGCGCGCCGCCCGCCACCACGCAAATGATGACCAGCATCATGTTTTCGGTTTTAATCGCGCCCGAAATACCGATCATCAGCACGCACAACGCCACGCCTACGTTAATGGTTTCGCGCAGGCGCACAGGGATGCCGCCGCGCAGCAAAGTTCCAATCAAGCCGCCCACGACGATGGCAAACGTGTTAACCCAGATACTGTACATAAGCTTCCTCCGGCGCGCCATGGGGCGCGCGTGCCGCCGCGTGAAAAAAGCTCCCCATTAAGCCATTAATGAGGAGCCAAAGTCCCATTTAAAAATTAATAGCGGGACTGGCGCTGCTGCTCGAAGCACTCACGGCAATATACCGGACGGTCGCCGCGCGGCTGGAAAGGAACCTGGGTGGGACGGCCGCAACCGTCGCACCGCACGTCGTACATGGGACGGTCGCTGCGGTTCTGGCCATTCTGCTGGCGGCGATTGGCACGGCAGGTCGGGCAACGGCCGGGCTCATTCTGGAAGCCCTTGTCGGCATAGAACTGCTGTTCCGAAGCGGTAAAAACAAATTCCGCGCCGCACTCACGGCAAACCAACGTCTTGTCTTCAAACATGAGAAAAAACCCTCCTAAAATGTTGCGCCCTTTGATGATCTTCCTTGAGTCTCCGAGTCCGATCATCTGCAGGGTCACCACAGGAAGGATACGGTCATACCAAGGTGGAATTTCATTCCGGGCTATTTCGCATTATAGCACAGTCCGCGTTCCGTTTACAACCCTTTTTCAAAAAATTTATAACATACGCGGCAAATCTGGCGCATGCTTTCCCACTGTAGACGCCCCGCGTTTAAACGGGCGGGCCGCGTTTCGCGCAGGTATTGCGCAATGCGGCCCGCCCGTTTTTACGTTTGGATATCTTGCGGCCGGGCGGTTATTCGTTATCCGAATCCGCCTGCGGCAAAGCAAAACCGGCTTCGCCTTCAGCCGTCCGCGCGGCGGCCATCTCGGGCGCGGATCCGCCGCCGCGCGGCGCGCTCTCCTTGTAATGTTCGCCTTGCGCGCCATGTTGCGGCTTTTCGCGGCCCTTCTCTTTGCGTTCGTTGGCCAGCTTGTCAAAATACTGATCCGCGTTTGCCTGCTTGGGGCCCTTGGGATGCGCTATGCGGCGGCGCTGCGGCTTTTCCTTTTCGGAAGAGGCCTCCTTCGCGCTTGCCTCATCGCGCGCGGCCTTATCGCCGGACTTATCCTTTTTAGCGGATTTGGGCGGTTTGGCCGCCTTTTCGGCCTCCGGCTTCTGAGCGTCTTGCGGCATGTCTTCCGCCATTTTTTCGCCCTTGTCCTGCTTTTCGCCTTTATCGGGCTTATCCGGATGCGACACTTTTTTCACGTCTTCCAGCGCATACTCGCGCACGTCGAACGTATCGTCGGGAAGACGCATGCGCACGCGCACCTTTTCGCGCAGCACGTTAATATCGGCCACAATGCCCACGCCATCGGGCGTAAGCGCCTCGCGCCCCACGCGCGGCATCTTTTTTAAGGCGGCTTCATAATAGTCGGCCTCGTATTTCAGGCAGCACATCAGCCGCCCGCACTGACCGGATATCTTGGTCGGATTAAGCGAAAGATTCTGTTCTTTGGCCATCTTAATGGACACCGGCTGAAAATCGCCTAAAAATGTGCCGCAGCAGATGGGACGCCCGCACGAGCCCAACCCGCCCAACATTTTGGCCTCGTCGCGTACGCCGATCTGGCGAAGTTCAATGCGCATCTTGAATACCGACGCCAAGTCTTTTACCAGTTCGCGGAAATCCACCCGCCCGTTTGCCGTAAAATAAAAAATAATCTTGCTGTTGTCAAAGGTATACTCCACATCCACCAGCTTCATTTCCAGCTTGTGCTGGGTTATGCGCTCCTGACAAATGCGAAAGGCTTCCTTTTCGCGCGTCTCGTTAAATTTGGCGCGCTGTACGTCTTCTTCCACAGCCATGCGGATTACCTTTTTAAGCGGCGCGACGATCTGATCGTCGCTCACCTCGCGCGCGCCGGTCACAACCTCGCCCATTTCAATGCCGCGCGCGGTTTCCACTACGACATATTGACCCGGATTGGGCCATACGCCGCTGGGATCAAAATAGTACACTTTTCCCGCCTTTTTAAAGCGGACCCCGATTACGGTTGCCATATTGGCTTATCCCTCCAATATATCAAAGAGCAACATTTCCAGCACGCTTTGCCAGGCCACATTGCTGTTAAGCCGTTTTCGCGCCCGGATAAGCGAAAGCAAAAGCGCGTCGCCGCGCAGTTTAAGGCCCTCTATATCCGGCGCGATATCGTACTCGGGCACGGCCTCGCGCCGCATCAGTTCCCGGGAAATCTGCTCTAATATCTCAAAAACAAGCGCGCTATGATCCTTGCCGTCTCGCAGCGCGTAAGCGGCCACGCCCACGGATGAAGCGCCGCGCAATGCGCCCAGCGCGTCCGTTACCCGTTTACGCGCCGCCCAGTACTGGCCGTCGGCATCCAACATAAGCGCCTTTCCTACCGATCCATCGGCCACGCGGGCCAAAATGCGCGCGCGCTCGGGCGCCACGCCGCGCCGCGCAAGCGCGTTTAGACAGCTTTGCCCGTCGATTCCCTCAAAGCGCACGCGCCGTACCCTGGAAAGGATCGTGGGCAAAAGCGGCGAAACCGACGTGGCCACCAGAAAAAACACGGCGCTTTCGGGCGGATCCTCCAGCGTTTTAAGCAGCGCGTTTTGCGCCGCCGGCGTCATTTTATGGGCGTCTTCCATAATGACGGCGTGAATACCGCCCTCAAACGGCCTGGTCATGACGCGCGCGATCAACGCGCGTATCTCTTCCACACCGATGCTTTTTTCGGGTTTGAGCGTAATTATATCGGGATGGGCGCCATGTAATGCGCGCACGCAAGAAGGGCACGCGTCGCAAGGCTTATCCGTACCCGAGCAATTGAGCGCGCGCGCACAGATACCGGCCAACGTCCGCTTGCCCATTCCCACAGGGCCGTCAAACAGATACGCATGCACGTGGCGGCCGTTCATATCGCCTTTGAGCAGCGTAATCTGCCTGTCCAGTCCGTAAAAATCATCAAAATTCAACCCGGTAATCCCCTGACGTTCTTATTAGATTTTGATGAATTTCTCCACGTCCATTACGAAAATGGTAGCGCCGCCCACCATGACCTCAATGGGATAGGGCATGTACACGCCGGTCGTACCCGCGACGGGCGAGGGCGAAGTGGCCACCTGTTTGCGGCTTTTGCACACCTTTTCAATAACGCTCATGGCGCCGTCAAACTTGTCATCGTCGACGCCGACCAGCAAGGTAGTATTTCCGGCGCGCAGAAAGCCGCCCGTCGTGGCCAGCTTGGTCACGCCGTACCCCTCGTTCATCAAATTATTCACAAGGCGCGAAGCATCCTCGTCCTGTACAATTGCGATAATCAGCTTCATCGCAACCCCTCCTTATACTAATTATTATGCAAGGGTAAATCTTTTCTGATTCCATTATACACGCTCCTTTCAAAAAAAGCAAGAAAACCGGCCTTATTGATTCGCGGCGGTAGGGCTTATGTAAAAAACTTGCGGCGCGAAAAGTCTTTCGCGCCGCGGCATTCCTTTGTCCGGTGCTACAGCAGAATACAGATCATGCCGCCGCCACCCTCGTTAATGATCTTCTGAAGCATTTCCTTTAACTTTAACCGCACGTCCTCGGGCATGCGCATCAGCTTGTTGGCCAGCCCTTCGCGCACCAGTTCGTTTAGGGATTTGCCGAATATATTGCTTTCCCAAATGCTGCCCGGGTCGTTTTCAAATTCGCTCAGCAGGTATTTTATCAGTTCCTCGCTCTGCTGCTCGGTGCCTACAATTGGGCTCACCTCGGTTTGTATATCCACCCGGATCATGTGCAGCGACGGCGCGCTGGCTTTAAGCTTTACGCCAAACCGGCTGCCCTGGCGCACAATTTCGGGCTGTTCCAGCGTAAGTTCGCTCATGGAGGGCGCCACCAGGCCGTAACCGGTTTCCCTTACCGATTTAAGCGCCTCGGCCACGCGGTCGTATTCGTTCTTGGCCGATACCAGTTCGGTCATTAGCTTTAGCAGGTGCTCCTCTCCCTCCACCGGTTGACCGCTGGCTTCGCCCAGCACCTTATAAAACAGCCCGTCGGCCAGTTCCAATTTATAGCTTAGCGCGCCTTCGTTAAGGCGCATTTCCCTGAGCACAGCCTCCTTTACGTATTCCGACTGCGCGAACGCCTCTGTCAGCTTGGTATAGTCGCGCACGCGGCTCATCTGCGCCGCCGCGGCGCGCGCGCAATTGAGAATGCTTTCGCATACCCGGTGTTCGCTTCCCAGCGCGCTCACCCAGGCCGGCGGTTGAATGGATACCTCCGTCAGGGGAAACTCAAACAGCACGCTTTCCAATATCTCGTTTATGCCGTTAAGCTGCATATTGGCCACATCCAGCGCCAATACGGAAACGTCGTATTTTTCGCTCAGGCTGTCGCGCAGGCGTTGGGTTTGCTCGCTTTGAGGCGTCGCGCTATTTAGCACGATGACAAACGGTTTGCCCAGCGCCTTGAGCTCGCGCACCACCCGCTCTTCCGCCTCCACGTACGCCGTACGCGGAAAATCGGTAATCGTGCCGTCGGTGGTTACCACCACGCCCAGCGTGGAA
>CAWVLE010000323.1:0-4607 GCA_963929805.1 uncultured Eubacteriales bacterium
CCTGGGGAAACGGCATAGACCACGTGTTGGGGAAATCCTACCCCGTGCGGGCCGGCGACGTGTTTTACCGGGTGCCGGGGTTGCTTAACAAGCACGACCTGCCCTATCACTGCTATTTTTTTGTATTTGATCCCTATTACGCGCCTGAGCACGAGCCCGAATACGCGCTGCCGCCCATAGACCGCGGCGATGTAATCGAAAACGCGCCCTGGGAGCCTATCGCGCCCTTTGACTTTGCCACGCAGCCCTATTTAGGCAAGGTGACCGACCACAACGTGCTTGCGTCGCTGGCATTTTCTATTTTTCTGGAGTTTAATACGCCTCAGGCCGACCCGCTTCGTATAAAGGTGATGTTTCTTCAATTATTGGAAGAAGTCGCGCGGCAGTTGGCGCAGGGGCGCACGCTGGCGGGCACGGCCTCCGGGCACGAGCATTACCGTCAGGCGGTATTTGAAATATGCGATTTGATCTCCTCCCAGCCGCAAATGCCGCACAGTCTGCGCGATATGGCCGAACGCGCCAATTTAAGCCCCAATTTCTTTTGCCGCGTGTTTCGCGAGCTGACCGGCGAAACCTTTATCCATTTCGTAAACCGCGCCAAGCTCAATTACGTAAAGCTGCAATTGCTCGACAGCGATAAAACAGTCGCAGAAATTGCGCACGAATGCAATTTCTGCGACCCTACCTATTTGCACAGTCTGTTTAAGCGAGAAGTGGGCTGTACGCCCATGCAATACCGTAAACACCAGATTTACCGCATGCTCCGGGAACCTTCGGCGCCGGATTCCGCCTCGTCCCAGGGCTAGGCGGGCAATACGCGATGGCCGCGCGTTAGGAAATTTCCATATCCAGCGGATCGGGCAGTTTGGGGAAAGGCGCGGTGCCCAGCGTCTGATACCAGTACGCCACCGAATAGATGTCGTCGCGACGCGGCTTGTACAGGCCCGGCTTGTACCATCCCAAATCCTGAATCGTCACGCGCAGGTCCTTTTCAAAGCGGATAGGATCGGGCACATGCCACCGGTACATGGAAAAGCGCATCTGGTTGTCGTAATGGTTGGGCTTGCGCACGTAGTACATGCCGCCGTAGAGCGAATTATACGGCCGATACTCGCCGCCCACGTCCCAATCAAACGCACCCAGGAAATAATCCTCCGTGCCCGTTCCGCAGATGGTGGGGTTTACGTCTCCATCCATGAAAAATTTGATTTCGCCTTCGCCCCACCAGTTGCCCGTGCCGTTAAGCCCAACGTGCATGGCCGTGCCCACGTAATGGCCTTTGCCGCGCACGCCATCCAAAATGACGTAATCCTGGCCCTGAATAAGCGGCGTGGCGCTGCGGAACTGCGCGTGGAAATAGGCGGCCTCTTCCGGCACCTCGGTCAGCGTATAGTTTACCTGATAATAGATTGTGCGCGGCGCGTCGCTGCGGTTTTCCAGCGTCATCACGGCGTGTTTGCGGAAGGGCATCGTCCAAAAGCAGTTCATGCCGCGGTTGGGGTTCACCGCGATCATCGCGGAATTGAGCTGCATAAAGTTGGGGTCAAAGATATCCCTGTCGTTTGTGGTCCACGCGGCGGCAAAAAAGTCGCTCATCGGGCATTCCACGCTGGGCTGCTGCTGGTCGTCCCAGTACATGCGCAAGATGATATCGCGGCCCACATAGCCCGACATCCACATGCTCTGAATCGCGCCGCTGCCCTCGATATCTACCATTTTAAATACTTCGCCGGGCTGAACCGAATAGGAAGGCGATACCTTCCAGCCCTTTCCCAAAAGCGCGGCGCACTTGGCGCCCGTGCCTTCCGTAGCCAGCGCGCCTGCGTTAGGTTCGCCGCGGAAATTTTCGGCGCTGATGGAGCGCGATTTGGCGTTGGACAACAACGGCAACGTGGACGGGTTCATCATAAATCCGGTAAACATTTTTCAGTCCTCCTGCAAAACTTCTTCCAAAATAACCGTGCGCTCGTCGGGATGTTCCTGAATGCGGCTTTTAAGGCTTAGATATATCGATTCCTTACCCGCGAACCAGTAATCCCCGTATACGATTAGCGGAATGCAATATTCTTCCTCGGAAATATCCAGATTTTCCAGGAAATACTCTTCCATGGCCAATCCTTCGTCGGTATAAATGTCGTATTTAACCAATTCATAGCCGGTAGGCAGGCTGTATACCAGCCAGTCGGATATCGCCTGGCAATCTTCGCAATAGGAGCTGTACAGGTACACCACTCTGCCCGGCACGCGGCTGGCCTCATACTGCGCCCTTTCCCTGAGCATTTGCTCAATGCCGGGATATTCTCCGGTTTCGATATAGTTTTGTAGCGGCTGATCCATACTGCCATCCGCCGCGAACAGCTTATCATCCACGAATACGATGGGCAGCGCCACACTTTGCGCATCCACGCCCAACGCGTCCAGTCGCGCGCGCATGTCCGCTTCCAGCGTGTTATCCATTCTAAGGTTGTAAAAGTGAATGTTTACCTCGTCCTTAGCAAACAGCTGTTTATAGCGGGCGGCGATTTCGTCCTGGATGGTGCAGGTTTTGCAGCCTATGCCCACCCTTCCGCCGCAGCCGCCGCAGGGATCGATCAGGTAAACTTCCATGTCGATCACCTGCGCGGCCGCGGGCAGGACGGCCAGGCACAGCGCCACCACCAGGCACGCTATGCGCCGCATGCTCATTGCTCAACCTCCAGCCGCGGATGATAGCAAAGCACCTCGCGTCCTCCGCCCACGTCGCGCATCGGCGGGCGCTCACGCCGGCATTCCTCCGTAGCGTATGGGCACCGGGTTGAGAACCGGCAGCAGGTCATCGCGTATTCGCGGCTTTCCGCGTCGGTCATGCGTACGCCCTTTACCCAGCGTTCCCCCACGTGCGGCACCGAGTTCATCAAAAGCTCGGTATAGGGATGCGCAGGGTTTTCCATAATTTCCTTGGACGGCCCGTATTCGATCAGGTTTCCGCGATAGAGCGTGGCGATGTAGTCGCTCACATAATAGGCGGTGGACAGGTCGTGGGTAATGTAGATAAAGCTGATGCCGTACTCGTCTTTTAACTGCTTAAACAGGTTGACGATGTTGATCTTCAGCGACGCGTCGATCATGGCCACGGGTTCGTCGGCGATGATGATCTTGGGCGAGGTAATCAGCGCGCGCGCAATGGCTATGCGCTGCAATTCGCCGCCCGAAAACTGCGTGGAATATTTTCCAGCCACCACGTCGTAACTGAGGCCCACCGATTTAAGCGCCTTGCCGACCGCTTCCATTGCTTCGCGCCGGCCTTTTGCCCCGCCATAGGACAGGGCCGTATCCATCAGATAGCGCACGACCTGGCGCCTTGTGGAAAAGGAATCAAAGGGGTTTTGGAAAATTGGTTGCACCATGGTACGAAATTTGGGGTCCGTAATGGCTCTGCGGCTCAGGCAGTTTTTTCCATTGAGCAGAATCGTGCCCGACGTGGGCGACAGCAGGCGCAATATCATCTTGGTCAGCGTCGTCTTGCCGCATCCGGACTCGCCCACGATGGACAAAATTACGGGCCGGTCGCTCGGCAGCGTAAGAGAGACGTCGTCCACCGCGTGCATTTTCTTTCGGGACAACATTCCGCCGATTTTAAATTCTTTTGTCAGGTTGCGTATCTCAAGCAGGTTATCCGGCATTGAATATTCCCCCTCACTTTTTAAGCAGATGGCAGGCGGCAAACCGGTTAGGCGCCACCTCCACAAACTGCGGCACGGACTTAGAACACTCGCTGCTCGCAAACCGGCACCTGGGCGCGAACCGGCAGCCCGGCGGCGGATTACGCAAAGAGGGCGGCCCGCCCGGTATGCCCTCGCGCACGGATTTATCGCCCACTTTGGGCAACGCGCCAATGAGCATCTGCGTATAGGGATGCATGGGCGAGGAGAAAATTTCGTCCGTCGGCCCCAGCTCCATCAAACTTCCGGAATACATGATGGCCATGCGGTTTGTAATCTGGTAATGCACGCCCATGTCGTGCGACACGATGACCAGCGTATTTTTCATGCGGCTTTGCAGTTCCATCAGCATCATCAAAATGCTCTTTTGAACCACCACGTCCAGCGCGGTCGTCGGCTCGTCGGCAAAGATCATGTTGGGGTGCAAAAACGTCGCCATGGCGATAACCACGCGCTGGCGCATACCGCCGGATAGCTGGTGCGGATAGGATTTGAGTATATCCACCGGCAAATCCAGTTCGTTTAAATACTGCACGACGCGCTCGTGCATGGCCTGCACGCCCTCGCCTTTGCGGTGGCGGCGGAACAGTTCGTAAAACTGTTCGTCTATGCGGTACACGGGGTTTAACACGCTCATGGCCGCCTGCGGCACGTAGGAAACCACATCCCACCAGGCGCGGTTGATCTCCCCCGACGCAAGCGAACGCTTTGCGCCCGAACGGTCGGTATATTCCAATACCACGCGTCCGCTTTTTATCTCCAGCGGGTAGCGTATCACATCGTAGAGCACCTTGAGCAGGGTGGATTTTCCGCACCCCGATTCGCCCGCTATGCCGAATATCTCGTTATCCTGTATCTGAAAATCCACGTCCTTAACCGATACGACGGGGCCTGTGATGGTCTGAT